>CAJXZI010000169.1 GCA_913063005.1 uncultured Halieaceae bacterium
TCGGGCTTCGGGCTTCGGGCTTCGGGCTTCGGGCTTCGGGCTTCGGGCTTCGGGCGTCAAGCCTACGCTATCGCTTAACGCAAAAGCCACGCCACCTTCTTTCTCCCATTACCATTGCGACCATACCAACTCTTTCCTGTGTACCATCTGTCGCATCTACCGCTATTGCCCTGTTTGCCCGTCTCCCCGCCTCCCCTTTTCTCCGTTTCTCCGTTTTTCCGTTTCTCCGTTTTTCCGTTTCTCCGCTTCTCCGCTTCTCCGCTTCTCCGTTGCGGAGTTTCTCGGTTTTTCGATCTCTCGATCTCTCGGTAGAGAGCGTTCCTCTAAGTTATGGATTCTATACACAGCACGCGACGAGATTTGAGGGCATCTATGAAGATAGCGGCTTTTAGCAGACGCACCATTTCGCATGCGTTATGCTCTAACCTCTGGGAATAAAACAATAATAGGTAGTTCACATGTCGCTTATTCCGGCGGAGCAGCATTTCGCTGTATTCACGGCTGTCCTCGTTTTATCAGCGATGGCATTTGCCTCTGAAAGAACGGTAATTGGACAGAAAATCACAGGGACGGTGGTTGTTATCTTGCTCGCAATCGCTGCGGCAAATCTAGGCCTCATTCCCCACTCGGCACCCGCTTATAGCTTCATCTTCAGCTATATCGTACCCATGCTCATCCCACTGTTTCTATTCCAGGCCGACGTTCGACGGCTAGCAAAAGAAGCCTCCCGAACAACAGCGGCCTTTCTTGTTGCCACCTTGGGGACAGTGGCAGGTGTTGTTGTCGCTGCGCTACTGCTAGACCTTGGCCAATTGGGCGCAGCTTCGGATCTTGCTGCAGAGCGGCGGGAAGCTGGGATTGTCGGCCTGTTCGCCTCTACCTACATCGGGGGCTCTGTGAACTATGCCGCGTTGGGCGACATTACAGGGCTCAGTAAGGACGCGTCCTTTTTCTCCGCGGCCACGGCTGCCGATAATCTTTTTTCTGCTGTCTTTCTCAGTGTCATAGCGCTGATCCCCGGTGCGCAGTGGCTGACGCGACGTTTTGTTCCCCACACGGCAGGCAACGGCATTGCCCTAGAAAAGCCCGATGTCACCCCTGCAAGTATCGTTTACTCACTCGCAGCAGCAGGCAGCATAGTCGCAGTCACTGATTTGCTCTGCTGGTGGTTAGAAATCCCGAGCTGGCGCTACGCCATCATGACTATTATCACCGTAGGGATAGCAACGGCATTACCCCAAGTACGTGTTTGGTTTGCTGGTGCGTTTGAGATAGGCGTTGCGCTCTCGTTTACCTTTTTTGCAGCCATCGCCGCGGGTGCAGATATACGCGCCATGATCAGTGTTGCGCCACTGCTTATCGTCCTCGTACTCATTTTGCTGAGCGTCCACCTGATTGTGTTACTCACTGTCGGTCGGAGGTTAGGCCTGACAATTCCTGAACTACTGACCGCGAGTAACGCCGCGATTTTAGGTGCAACGACCGCACCCGCGATGGCTGCGGCAAAAGGCTGGCACGACCAAGTAACACCCGGTGTCCTTGTGGGCGTTATTGGCTACGCGCTGGGGACCTTTATTGGTACCGCGTTATTTCAGTTGTGGTAGTTGAGCGCGCTGATTACGCTTTAAAGCGAGCTCCGAAGCAATAGGTGCGTAACCAAAACTTCACAAAACAGTCATAACCTTCAACTGGTCTTCAACGCTAAAAAAGACGTAACACTAGAAATAAGAATGGACAGGCAACAATGGCAATGACGGATTCCACCGCCATAAACGATCCTCGATTCGCGACTGAAGTCGATCCGATGTTCGAGTACTACATCGTAGAAAAACCCCGACTCACCTACGAGTCACCTGAGGACAGTCCAATGGTGCGTGCCTTTGTGCGCGTTCTGGAAGGATTTTTGGGTCGCCATGAGATGGAAGGGCACTACCAGCGACTTAAGTCGATGGATATCGACTCCAAAGAATTTTTCCGTGAGGCTTTCAAGCTCACCAACATCACACTCGATGGTGACACAAGCCCACTTGCCAATATTCCCAAAGACCGGCCCGTGCTATTCATCGCTAATCATCCGTTCGGCGTCATTGACGGACTCATTATGTGCAACATGGCGCTCGATTACGCCAACGATTTCCAGGTGGTTATTAACTCGTTGCTCTGCCAAGACCGCGACTTGGTCCCACACTTTCTCCCCATCGACTTCACGGAAACCAAAGAAGCGACCAAGAGAAATGTACGATCGAAGCAGTTGGCAGGAAAAGCGCTTGCAGACGGCGTACCGCTCATCCTTTTCCCCTCCGGTCATGTGTCAACCGCGGATGCACCGGGCTTCGGCGACGTGATTGACGCGCCATGGACAACGTTCATAGCAAAGCTTGTCATGCAATATCAGCCGACCGTGGTACCCGTGTATTTCCACGGGCAGAACACGCGGCTTTTCCATGTCGCCTCGAACATCGCAGAACCTTTCCGCATGGCGATGCACATGCGCGAGGCACTCAAGCGTTTTGGCTCAACGGTATCGCTCGATGTGGGGGCTCACCACTCACCAGAAGACTACGCGCATATCCGTAGCCGTCAGGAAATGACTCAGCATTTTTACGATATCGTGCAGAACACACGGCGGCCACGTTAAGAACAGGATGATGCGGGCGGATGGGCCCTCAGGTGTATCCTCGACAGGCCCTCACCAGTGTGCGAGTAAAGCGCGTTAACACGAGAACATGTTAGCTAGCGGCACCTCTCTGGCGTATTGACCGCTGATAATCATACCGTTGGCGTCAGCCTCTGATTTTGGACGCGTGTTAAGGGGGGCTGAGGACCTCACATTGCTCTTGCGGGGAGTTGGCAGGGAACAAGCAGCGGGGGATAAGCAAATTCGTAGTTAGGGAGTACGCGGTTTAACTCAGTGGTAGAGGCAATTAGAGGCGCGTCGGGTCCAAAAAAGCCCTTTCAACGACACGGGTATCAGTTCAACCTTGTTAAACAAGTACCAATAACGCGAGGAGCCCCATCCAGAGTAAAAAGCTGCGATCGAGCAAGCGAAAAAGACCGCTAAGTCGCTTATAAACGGCCGACTCGTTGCCATCCTCTAACGCCGCATCAACTGCATCCTCGAAGAAGTCATCAGTACTCGATTGCAGCGAGCCGCCTTTCTCGACAACGTGACCTAGCGTCTTATCAAAGTCACCAAACACGGCAAAACTCAGCACCATCAGTCGGGACGGCAACCACTCTATGACGCGTATCACGGACTCACCAATGGGCGTCGCTGTTACCTGTGTTTCATGCGCCAATCGATAGGCGACTGCGCCAGCGGGCCCAAGTAAAAAGAAGTAGATTACGGGACCAAACCAGCGCTGCATTGCCATTTTGCTGAAAAAAACAGAGGCCACATCCGCAAAGTCGCCCTCATCATCTGCTTCAGGGTTGCCTCCGGCACTCTCCACAACCATCGCCGCGCCCTCGTTGTCACCCGCTCGCGCGCGCGCTAAAAAGCGCTGTGTAATGGTTGGGTAATCCTCCCGACCAAACGAGAAGAACAAGGCTCCTGTGCCCACAAGAAGCGCCGCCGCACCGCCAAACAAGCTCTCCAAGATGGTGGAAGCGATGACGAACGCAGCGGTGGGGGCACCCACAAGCCAAAGTAGGCGAGCGTTTGAAGAACTGTCAGCGTCAACTTGTGCTCGAAAGGGGCTTTGAATATCGATGCTATGCAATCGACCACCGGGGCCCATGAACCAATAGAGTCCGGTTGCGACGATAAAGGTCAAAAACGCTAGGTAGTCCAACTTATCTCTCCCCTAATAATGATCGGCATTAAATACCTGGCAGTTCTTTGACGCCTATTTCGTCGCCTAAGCGATGCCAATCAAAACTCGGTCCCGGATCTGTTTTTCTTCCAGGAGCAATATCACTGTGCCCGACAATCGCTCTTGGCTCAATGTCAGGGTGCGCCTGTTTGCAGGCGTGAATCAACGCGCTGAGCGCACTGTATTGGGCGTCTGTGTAAACATGGGTATCAGTGCCCTCAAGTTCAATCCCAATACTAAAATCGTTGCACTTTTCACGCCCGCGCCAATTCGATAAGCCAGCGTGCCAGGCGCTTTCCGTGGTCGCAACAAACTGAACCACCTCGCCGTCGCGACGAATCAGGAAATGCGCCGATACCCTCAGATGGGCGATATCAGCAAAGTAGGCATGTGCCTTAGGATCCAAACGATTGGTAAACCGGATCGGCTGGGGACGTACATATCTCTCAAGATAGTAGCCGATTGTTAAACCGAGCCGACAAGTTAAGTCAGGAACGCAGAGATGCTTACTTGTCCTCAGAATTAGTCTTACTGGCCATGCTCGACAAGAGTTGTCCTGTTGCCCGTTATTTGACCGAGGCTGGTGTCGATCAAGTAGGTTTACAGCGTCTATTGACGAGGTGCGCGGTGGCGACGGGGTCACATCCCCCCAGGCGGAAGAAACACGTCAAGCCCTGGAGAAATACACCCTAGATCTCACTGCGCGAGCAGAGGCGGGCAAGCTTGACCCGGTTATTGGCAGAGATGATGAAATTCGCCGCACTATCCAAGTCTTACAGCGGCGTACCAAGAACAACCCGGTACTCATCGGTGAGCCTGGCGTTGGTAAAACCGCCATTATCGAAGGGCTCGCCCAGCGTGTAGTCAACAAAGAGGTTCCGGAAGGTCTCAAAGATAAGCACATATTGTCCCTCGATTTAGGCGCATTACTGGCGGGCGCTAAGTTCCGCGGGGATTTTGAAGAGCGGCTTAAAGCGGTGCTGAATGAGCTCTCGAAAGAGGAAGGGCGCGTTATTCTCTTTATCGATGAACTCCATACCATGGTGGGAGCAGGTAAAGCGGAAGGCTCTATGGATGCGGGCAACATGTTGAAACCCGCTCTGGCGCGTGGTGAGTTGCATTGCGTGGGTGCCACGACACTCAATGAATATCGCCAGTATGTAGAGAAAGATGCAGCGCTTGAGCGGCGCTTCCAAAAAGTATTGGTCGATGAGCCTTCTGAAGAGGACACCATAGCCATACTGCGCGGCTTAAAAGAGCGCTACGA
>CAJXZI010000170.1 GCA_913063005.1 uncultured Halieaceae bacterium
TCGCGATACATATTCACCCCGAACACATCCGCTACGCGTAGCGGGTCTGTATCTCGAATCTCTGAGGCAACATAGAGCGAAGGCAGGAAGGTAATCCCCATACCCATCACCACCATTTGCCGTAGCGTGTCCAACGAGGTGCCCTCGAAATCTCGACGCGTTGTCGCACCAAGTGTTTGGCAGAGCTCGGTCACCTGACGGTGATAAAGGTGTTGCTCGTCTAGGGTGAGCACTTCTTCGCCTTCCAGATCTGTACGGTTGATTACTTTCTTATCCGCCAATTTGTGATCAAGTGGGATGACGAGCTTTAGAGGCTCGCGAAAAAGTGGGCTAATCTCCAAACCCGACTCAGAAATGGGCTGTGTTGAGAGAATGAGGTCATGCTTGGCGCCTCTTAGATCTTGGCTTAGCTCAGCAGGAACGCCTTCACGCACAAAGAGCCTGAGCTCCTGAAACCGCGAGTGAATTTCCGGCAAAACTTGCGGTAATAGATAGGGGCCTAATGTTCGCGTTACGCCGATTCGGTAGGTCCCTGCAACACCTCCGCTAAAGCCGTATGCAGTATCCACAAAGCTCTGCACTTCTTCTTGAATTCGATTACATACCGGTACGAGTTCTCTCGCCGCAACAGTGAGCGTTGCGCCAGAGCGGGTGCGCTCGAAAAGCTTCACACCGATGGATTCCTCGAGCGCCGCGATTTGCGCTGTCAGGGTAGGCTGGGTAACACCCAATCGCTCCGCAGCGCCACGGAAAGAAACCGCGTCACCAATCGCTTGGGAATAGTCCAGCTGTCTAAGACTGACCTTGGATTTTAGTTGCACAAAATCGCACTCACAGATTGATAGTTTTTTACTATCGTAAATAATAATTATATTAGTAACAACTATCGCATCTAACTTATAGAGTGCGCGCGTACAACTAAACAAACACGAAGCGCGTGACGTTTTTGTAAGCGTGCCAGCCCTTTACGAATTCAATGAGCAAACTTATCGGGAGACGAGAATGAATCAAGAGAGTGTTATTCAGCTGTTTAGCAACTGGAACGATGCGTTGGCGACTGGGGATCCAGATGTTGTGACAAATATGTATGCGACTGATGCGGTCCTCTTACCAACAGTCTCCAATAAGGTACGCCACAACCACGAGGAGATTCGTGACTACTTTGTTGGATTCTTGGCAAAACAACCGCAAGGAGTGATTACCGAGTCAAACGCACGGGTACTCTCCGATACACTTGCAACTAACGCGGGTGTCTATGTCTTCACGTTTGGCGACGGATCAACCGTGACGGCCCGTTTTAATTACACTTACGAGCTGACCGGCGGCAATTGGAAAATAATCCAGCACCACAGCTCGGCAATGCCCGAGGGTTAAGACCCTCCTTGGCTGTGCGGGTGTGAACCTATTTTTTTATATACAGTAGAGCGAACGAGCAATTTCTCGAATGAGTGATAAATTTTTTGATACGAGTAACCTCCGCGGTGACATCTATGGCGGCCTAACGGCCGGTGTCGTCGCTCTTCCCCTGGCGCTTGCCTTTGGTGAAGCCTCAGGTGCAGGCCCTATCGCCGGCGTTTACGGCGCCATCATCGTCGGTTTCTTTGCCGCGTTATTCGGTGGTACGGGTTCGCAGATCACGGGCCCCACGGGTCCCATGGTCGTGGTGTTTGCCGGCGTCTTTTCATCGCTAAGCGGTGATCCTTCCCTCGTTTTTGCGACTGTTGTCCTCGCGGGCATCATCCAGATTGCTTTTGGTGTTCTTGGGTTCGGGCAATACATTCGCCTAGTCCCTTATCCCGTTGTGTCTGGCTTCATGAGTGGCATTGGTTGCATCATCATCGCCCTTCAGCTCGCGCGGTTGTTTGGCCACGAGCCTGAGGGGAGCGGAACGATTCCTGCGTTACTGGAAGTGCCAACCGCAGTTGCAGATCCGCATTGGGGTGCCCTTTTTGTTGGTTTGCTCACGCTGGGCATGGTTTTCAACTGGCCGGCTACTTGGGGCAAGGTTGTACCCGCACCGCTTGCAGCACTAATTACGGGAACGGTTATTGGTCTTTACATTGAAGGTCTGCCCATTCTCGGTGATATCCCGACCGGGCTTCCCGCATTTGTTGTCCCCACTATCGAGTCTGACACGGCAATCATCATCTTCGAGGCCGCGTTTATCTTGGCGGTCTTGGGTGCAATCGATTCGTTGCTCACTTCACTCGTTGCGGACAATATGACGCGCACACGCCACGACTCTAACCGCGAGTTAATTGGTCAGGGTGTAGGTAATACGGTGGCTGGTTTCTTTGGCGGCATCCCCGGCGCGGGCGCGACAATGCGCACGGTGGTCAACATCCGAACCGGTGGTAGCACCAAAATTTCCGGCATGCTCCACAGCCTATTGTTGTTGGCCGTTGTTGTGATCCTGGCCCCCCTCGCCGAGAAGATTCCACACGCTGTGCTTGCGGGCATTTTGGTCAAAGTAGGTTACGACATCATCGACGTTGCTTACTTGAAGCGTGCCCACAGAGGCCCTCGTTTTGACCTAATGTTGATGGCATTAGTGTTGGGGCTTACCGTGTTTGTCGATCTCATTACCGCAGTTTTAGCGGGCGTTGTGATCGCGGCCTTAGCATTCGTGAAGCAGATTGCTGATGAGCAGCTGCGTAAAGCGAGCGGTGCTGATGGTGAGGAAGATCATAGCCTTACGGAAGAAGAGGCGGCGATCTACAGCGAAATCAAAGGTGATATCACCATGTTTGATTTCGGTGGCCCATTGAGCTTCGGTGCAGCAGCTGACCTCGGTCACCAGGTTCGCGAGCGCGTGGGTCGTAACGACCACAAGGCCCTTCTTCTCGACTTTAGTCAGGTCACGTTCATGGATGTGTCAGCGGCGCGCGCTGTAGAAACGATTACCATGGATGCGCATTCGGCGGGTAAACGCATCTACGCCTGTGGCGTGCGCGAAGAAGTGGCAGAGGTCTTGAATGGTCTAGGCGTAACCGACCACCTTTCATCCGATATGCAGTATGCTAACCGGGTTGAAGCGTTGACAGCGGCGAGCTCATGGATCAAAGAAGACTAAACAGTGACACCAAGGCGCGAGGAGAGACTCGTCGCGCGCTTGATTTAAGGGCGCCTGTGGGCGCCTTTTTTATTGCCCTCGTATCTGCCCTCACTTTAGGGATTAGTACCGCGTCGGCAAACGATCTTGAAATCATCCGAGAGGGTCTTTCATCACCGATCATCGTCGATGTTAGGACAGAACGAGAGTTTGACGGAGGTGCTCTCGATGGTGCGGTTAATCACCCTGTACAAGGGTTACCCGGAACATTACTCGACATGGGTATCGAACTTGACGAAGAGGTCATCGTCTATTGCAGAAGCGGCAGGCGCTCGGCTCAAGCAAAAACGCTATTGAAGGCGGCAGGCTTCAAGCTCGTTTTTGACGGTGGCGCCATGAGTAAACTTGAGGAAGCTCTCGAGGAACCCAACTCAGGACGTTAGTCCTGAGCACTCCTCTAACATCACGCCTTGGGAGCGCACCAAAGTGCGCTTAACGCGCTATTTCTTAATTAGGAGCCAATCGAGCTTAGGACCTCATCGACCTTTTCTTTTGATAGTCGGTCCTCACCTTCGGCATAGCTCTCCGCCATAGCGCTGTAGAACTTCGCGTTTACCAGGTTCGCATCGCCACAATCTCTTGTAGCCACGGCTTTACCTGGCACACCTGCAATAATGGTGTTATCCGGAAACTCGCTACCCTCGGTGACAATCGTGTGCCCCGCAACAATGCAGTTATTGCCGATCTTTGCGCCGTCCATAATCGTCGCGTTAATGCCAATCAAGCAGCGATCGCCAATGGTGCAACCGTGAAGCGTTGCGTGATGCGTAATAGAGCAATCTTCACCGACGATTGTTGGGGAAGCCGCACCGACGTGGATCATCACAAAATCTTGAATATTGGTTCGTGCACCTATGCGGATCTCATACGTCTCAGCACGTGTCACAACGTTTGGCCAAACCGAGGCACCGGGCCCAATGGTGACTTTCCCATATAACCACGCCGATTCATGAATGTAGGCTGGATTATCGAGGGTGACATTTTTGCTGATGTGGCCCATTGTTGGCTCCTGTTAGATAGGCTTCGAACTCGGATTCGAGTCTACTCATTGGCTAACAAGGAATACACCCCGATCCGATGTCGAATACAGCCTCTTCAGCAAATCGTCTTGCCTTAGCCTGCGGATTGGGGGCCGTTGGTCTGTGGAGCACCATGGCCACTGCCTTTAAGTGGGCACTAGAGTTCAGTTCGCCGATGCAGTTGATTGCGATTGCTGCAACGGTGTCATGGCTCTTCTTTGGCGCAAGACTCCTCTATCTGGGGAGGCTCTCTCAGCTCAGGGAGATATCCAGTGACGCATTTGTTCAATGCTTGGCCTTGGGGTTACTCAACCCTGCGCTGTTTTATTGGGTGCTGTTCACTGCCTACGACTTATTACCGGCGCAGGACGCCATGGCTATCAATTACACATGGGGACTTACGCTTCCCTTCATTGCCGCCTGTTTTTCCCGCGCTCTACCCTCGGTCACGGAAATCTGTCTGGCGCTACTAAGCTATTTGGGCATCCTCATCATTGTGACTGACGGCAATCTCTCTTCGTTTGAGTTCGAGAACGTCAGGGGCGTCGCTCTCGCTATCGGTTCGACCGTTTTGTGGGGGCTTTCCTGGGTCATAAATACGCGCACGGTCGAGCGCGAGACTGTCGACCCGGAGTTGGCTCTTCTTCTCAACTTCACCATGGCTGTTCCCATCATTTGGGTTATTTTGGGCACCACCGACAGCCTGCCGGCGTTAAATAGCGGCACCCTCCTTGGCGGCATTTATGTCGGTCTGTTTGAGATGGGGTTGGCTTTCGTGCTTTGGATGAAAGCCATGCAACTCACCGACACACCTATTAGGGTAAGCAGTCTTATTTTTCTGGCACCACCACTCTCATTGGTATTTATTGCTACCGTCTTAGGAGAGTCGGTTGCGACAAGTACCCTAGTGGGGCTTGTGTTTATTTTGGCGGGGCTCATGGGTCAG
>CAJXZI010000171.1 GCA_913063005.1 uncultured Halieaceae bacterium
CCAACCTCGACTTCTGTAATGCGTTTACACGTCGTGGTGACGGTGGTTTGAACTTCCTAGAGACCGGTACGATTAACTTCGCGAAGCTCGAAGCTGAAGGTGTTGACGTATCTGCATCTTACGACTGGGCAATGGGCGAAAACGACTTCCGCGTAAGCCTTGTTGGTTCACGCCAGAAGCGTCTCGATCGTTTCTTCAACCCACTCGATACGTCTGACGTCGACCCAGAGCTGCAAGAGCTGCAGCGTCCTCGCGTTACAGGTTCGTTGAGCCTTTCGTGGGATCGCGGTCCTTGGAGCCTCGGCATCCAGAACGTATACCAGGGTAAGCAGGCAGTTGATGAGATCGAAGAAGTGCTCGGTCTTGGAGACAACCAGGCGGTTTATGGCGACGAGGGTTTCTTTGATTCGATCGTGATCACCGACATTAATGGTAGCTACCAGTACAGTGATGAGCTGACTATTTACGGCGCTGTTAACAACGTGACAGACGAAGAGCCATGGTCAACTCAGACAGCATGGCCAGTTGGTCCACGTGGTCGTACCTTTGTATTGGGTGTTTCTTACTCAATGTAAGCAAACAACTGTCAGAAGAGCCCGCGCTTAACACCGCGGGCTTTTTTGTGTTTGACGGTTCGGAATTACTTTATCTACCCGATGACGCCGGATGTTCATCCGACAGATATGAGTAATGGTTGGCGTAAGGAATCTGTGACCTGTGAGCAGAGGGTGTAATTTATCAGGTCCAAGAAGGTTGGAGTATTGCCTAGCTGTTTCCCTGCACGCATGATGTCAACGTGATGGGCGGCTGTTTATTTGCTAAACCTAAGCGTTAAGCAGTCAGCGTAACGCACGGATCGCTGCGTCATGCTTTGTTTGTGAGAGAAAATAATAATGAGTGGTATACCGGAGCACGACGAGTTCTCGACCCATGCAGTACCTACAGACGCTCGGGTTGCTACCTTTAGAGTGGCTGCAGTGTCCTCGATGGTGTCCTTTTCCCTGCCAACCTTCATTGCAGGTATTGAGGTCGCCTACGGCGTGGGGGAGGCCATGGCCCTCTCGGCCATTTTGGGCGGCTCGTTTATCATTTTCCTTGTCGGCTGGCTAATGGGGTCGATTGGTGCGAGGACAGGCTTTAACTCTTATCTGCTGGTTCGACTCGCCTTTGGCGACACAGGCGCACGACTTGTTAACCTCGCTTTCTCCATATCTTTGCTGGGTTGGTTTGGCATAAATCTGAACCTCTTTGGCCGTGCGATCGCCGGACTCAGCAGTGATGTTTTAGGCACTGTTCCGCCCGAGCTCGCAGTCACGATCGGTGCGAGTATTTTGATCACCGTGACGACCATCATTGGATTTCGTGCCATTAATGTTGTGTCGACGTTGATGATCCCGGTTCTTATGTTGGTGGCTTTGATTTTCCTCATGGCTGTACTTGAGCGTGGGACTGCAGAGCCGTTGACCACTGTGGATGGCATGAGTCTTGGTGATGGTATCTCGTCGATTGTTGGTTCTATCGTGATTGGCTGCATCATCATGCCGGATATAACACGATTTTTGCGCTCGTCTTCCGGGGCGTTGTTGACGAGTGGCGCGAGCTATATGGTTTTTCAGCCCTTTGTTATGTGGGTGGGAGCCAGCGCTGCCTTTGCTCTGTTGACAGATGACATTACGAGCATGATGTTAACGCTGGGCCTTGGACTCGGTGCATTTGCCATCATCATTGCAGGGTCTTGGGTGCTGAACGCACTGAACCTCTATAGCGCAGTACTCGGCGTCACGGCTTCTTTTCCCCGTGTCAACGCAAGAAACACGACGATATTACTCGGTGCTCTGGGTGTTACCGCCGGCTTGATGAATATTCTTGACTCGTTTGTAGAGTTTCTTTTTTATCTGTCGATCGTATTTATTCCTGTGGCCGGCGTGGTGATTGTTGATCATTTTGTTGTTCGGCCGAACCACTACTCGGTCGATGCGGTCGCCGACAATCAGCCGCTTAATTTGCCAGGTTTATTAGCGTGGTTTGTTGGCGCCGCTGTTGCACTGGCAGGTGCCGAGGGGTTAATCACGAGTGTCACTACGGTAGCTGCGATCGATGCGATAGTGGTTTCATCATTGCTTTATTTTGCTCTCGCAAAGGTTTTTGATGCGCGCCTCGCGAACAACAACGAGAATGGGCAATAGCATGCGAATCGGTCTCGATGTGGGTGGTACGCATACTGACGCAGTCTTGATGGATGGACAGCAGGTTGTAGCTCACACTAAAGCCACCACTACCGCAGACGTGGGCTCAGGTATCGAAGCGGCGTTGGCAACGGTTCTCGAGGGCGTTAATCCTGCTGATGTCGAACTTCTTACAATAGGCACCACACAATTCACTAACGCGGTGGTTGAGCGTAAACACCTGTCGACTGTCGCAGCGATTCGTGTCTGTCTTCCTGCAGGCCGCGGTCTTTTGCCGCGTGCGGATTGGCCTGCAGATTTGGTCGAGGCAACCGACGGTGGAAATTACTTACTGCAGGGCGGTCATTTGTACGACGGACGCGAGCTGGCACCGATTGACGAAGTTGAAGTAGCAGAGCTGCTACAAACGTTAAAGGCAAAAAGACCGAAGGCTATTGTTGTGTCCTGTGCGTTCTCTCCCTCGCAGCCTGAGCTCGAATTGGGTCTCGCCGAGCGACTGTCTACCGCATTGCCAAATAGTCGGGTTGTCGCTTCACACAGCATGGGTGGCTTAGGCCTAATTGAGCGCGAAAACGCGGCCATATTGAACGCCTCATTGCTTGAGTTTGCGGACCACGTTGCGTCAGCCTTGCTTACCTCTAGCGAGCGGCTCGGCTTGAGCTGTCCGGTGTATGTGAGTCAGAACGATGGGACCTTGATTGACCTCGAGCGTGTGCGGGAATTTCCGGCGCTTACCTTTGCCTCTGGACCCACTAACTCGATTCGCGGCGCATGGGCGCTCACCGGATTGTCCGATGCGCTGGTCATAGACGTGGGTGGCACGACCTCAGACATCGGTGTACTTAAAAATGGCTTCCCTAGGCAGTCTAATCTTGTCATTGACGTGGGCGGTGCGCGCACGAACTTCAGAATGCCCGACGTGTTGGCAATAGGCCTTGGTGGCGGAAGCGAAATAGGCGAGGGCGGCACGAGCTGCGGCCCTCAGTCTGTTGCACGCGAGCTGGCCATTAAGGCACTGTGCTTTGGTGGAGAGGTCATGACGTTTACTGATATCGCCATGTCGCAGGGGCGTATGGTGATTGCTGAGGCAATCAATACCGATCCGGTAGAAACTGAAATTTGCAATGCAGTCGATCAACTCGTGCTTGAAAAGTTAACAGCCGCCGTCGACCTAATGAAACCGGGTGGTGCGGTTTTACCTGTTGTGCTTGTGGGTGGTGGTGCGCCGCTTATTCCCGGCGAGACGCTTGCAGGGTGCCCGGTGATTCGGCCTGAATATGCGGGTGTTGCGAATGCGATTGGGGCGTCCATTGCACAAGTGAGCGGCGAGGCAGAGGGCTTGCATGCGATTGGGAGCAAAACACGCAGCGAAGTGGTCGATGAGCTTACGCAGGCCGCGACAACCAATGCAGTCGCAGCGGGTGCCGATGTAGAGACCATAACCGTCGTTGATATTGAAGAGATTGATATCCCTTACATGGCCAGTGAAACGACGCGAATCCGTATCCGTGTTGTTGGCGACCTAATAGTGGGGACACAGTAGCTGATGAAGATTTATGCGACTGACCTTGACGACCTGGCCTTGGGTGCCGTTTTCCTTGCTACCGGCGGCGGAGGCGACCCTTACCTACCGACACTCATAGCGAAGCAAACACTCGAGCAGACCGGGCCTGTGACGTTAATCGACGCGAACACGTTGGCTGATGACGCTTTTGTTGTTCCGGTGGGAGGCGTAGGTGCGCCTACGGTATCACTCGAGCTTTTGCCCTCCATTGATGAAGCATCACGGGTGTTAGACGCCTATTCGACCTTAATTAATAGAGAGATCGATGCGGTTGCCTCGTTTGAAATTGGTGGTGGTAATTCGTTGATGCCACTCATGGCTGCCGCGGTCAAAGGGCTTCCGGTCATAGACGGCGATGCAAACAGTCGGTAAAAACCTGAAGGCTCCAAAAGTGCTGGCTTACTCAACTCTCGATATCCCCCGCGCTCAACCACATCAATACTTCCTTCTAAGCGAATTTTGGATTCTGCTTGCTTATTGATCCAATAAGTGAGTTCTCCGCCGTATTTCCAATCACGATCCTTGAATCCATAGGCACCATAGCCACCCAACTGAACCTTCTTGCTGATCTTATCATTGGTCTCCAGACCCAACCCCAGCCTAAAACCTTCATAATCATTGAAGGCCATCAACCTGGTTAGATCAATATTAAAACTTCCCACAGGAACCTTTCCAGCAACCAAAGACTTGAGCACTTTGTACTTCACATCGAAATTAAATTCATTAGAAATGGAGTCGATTACCACATACGTGGTGCTGTCTTTCTTTGAAAATTTTTCTTGTCGATACGCCTCCCAAAGCGAGTCCGGTTGCTGACCTGCATTGTCTAGCATATTTACACTGAGATAACCGATATCCTTTCGCTTCAAATCCGGGTTGATTATCACATTGGAAATGTACGTTCTTCCGATCCCAACGAACTTCATGGCATCACCTTGCACACCTGACTCTACGTTCTGGACATCGATCAATGAGTTCAACTGTTTTGGAAACCAGTAGCCTTCAATCTTTTCGTACATCTGTTTGATTTCGATGTTGAATCCTTCAAGATCATCATTCGGCTCGGCTAAAACATTTTGAAGGGCATAACCATCGGTATGGATGTAGAGCCTACCTTTCAAACTCTTCACATTTTTTCCGCGCCGCGGCTGAAACCCAACAATAAAAATGGTGTCCATGGCTTGATAGGCGGTATCTAGCATCGTGAACACATACTTCTGAATCCCATTTGGCGCAATGGGGCTATAGAAATTATCACCTAGTAATTGGACCTCTGGTTTGTAAAAATTGAAGCTCTGTAACTGACTAGCAAGCAACGC
>CAJXZI010000172.1 GCA_913063005.1 uncultured Halieaceae bacterium
TGAAATTAATAAATTCCGCGCGAGATGGCTGTGAATGATGCCTTTCGGGGTGCCGGTGGTTCCCGAGCTGTAGAGAATGTCGTACTCCTCGTCGAGCGACATATGAATGCCGGGCGATTCGACAGGGAAAGCTGCAGCCCAAGTACGGTGGTCGGCAAACTGCTCGCAGGGTGTTTCCAACGCGAAGCGTAAATCGTCTCTAATGGACGGCACGTCCATGAAATGCGCGAGCGCGGAGGCCCGATATTGATCCGATACGAATAAGCCCTTAACCGCGCTATCGAGCAACATGTTGCGCTGTGCCTCGGGTGTTGCCGTATTGGGTACGGGCACCATGCTGGCGCCCGAGCAAAGAATCGCGGTCATCACTTCGGCGCATTCAACGCTATTGCGCGATAACACCGCCACACGGTCACCTTTCCCAATACCGGCCGCAATGAGGCCATTGGCGATGCGAAAAACATGATCGATGCTCACCTGGTTACTGCGCTCAACACCGTCGATGATATAGGCGAGTTTATTGGGCTTTGACTGGCGTCGATTTTCCAAGCGTTCACAGAGTGAAATGGTCACGGTTGTTCTTCCTCAAGCAGTAAAACGGTTCTTATTTGCAGACAGACCATATCAAAGCTTTGACCTCGGATGCCTTTCCAAATTGATATTTCACGATTTGAACGGTTGTGGCTGCTATGCCGTACCAAGAGGACGGCAACAGTACTGGGGAGCGTGTTGTGAACACACCGACCGAAGAATCAAAAACAAATGAGAATCCCAAGTTTGTGGATCGTTTTGACGAGTTCGTACTAGGACTCTTTGCCTTTGCCGAACGCGGGCTGTTATTGCTTATCGGCGGACTCGCCATTGTCGCTGTCGGCTTTGAGCTTACAGACTTCATGACGACAGGCGATATCAACCTTGCCGACCTGCTGCTTTTGTTTATTTACTTAGAGGTACTGGGCATGGCTTACGCTTATTACTCCACGCACAGTGTCCCTGTGACGCTTCCAGTACTGATTGCCATTACAGGCATCACGCGACTGATCCTTCTCAGCAAAGACTCCGAACCCACGAAGTTAATGTATGAGGCTGGGGCAGTGTTGTTACTTGCCCTCGCTTATGGTGTTTTGAGTTGGTCTGCGAACAGATTCAAAAGTAATCGTAAGCACTAAACAATCCAGCGAGGAATTAAAAAGGCTTGCCCTAGTAACTCAGTCCACGAAAAAAACCAGCTAGACTGCAGCATGGCTCTCAATCGCAACGCACCTTCAATGTTCCGTTCCCAGTTCATCGTACTCACTTCCTTTGTGTTCTGTGCCTTTGGTGATGCGCTGGCGACACCGGTATCGTTTTCTGAAGTGCTAGACCTCGGCGTTGAGGCTGATCATGTTTGGCGGCCCTACGGTACGCATAGTCAGCAAACACTGGTGCATTTTCCGCAGAACGGCGTCAACGAACCTTCTGTCCTTCTGATCCACGGAGGGTGTTGGTCGAACGCCTATGGTGTCGACCACGCTCTTCCGATGGCAGAAGCGCTTTCAGAACTGGGGCTCGATGTATGGGCTGCTGAGTACAGGCGCGTCGGTGATGAGGGCGGCGGATGGCGAGGCAGTTTAGACGACATTAAGTCAGCCATCCGTTATGTAGCCAAACAAACCGGAAACTCCCCCTTGTTAATTGGGCACTCAGCAGGAGGACACCTTGCGCTGAAAGCCGTCGAGGACCCTGCTTTACCAATAAGGGGCGTTGTAGCCCTTGCACCTATAACAGACCTCGTAAGCTACGGCGCAGAAACGGGTAGTTGCCAATCGATGGTGCCAAAGTTCATGGGTGATGAGAACTATGAGCCCAGGGAAGCATATCGAAACGCGTCCGTATCGATAGACCGCATCTCCACACCCGTAAAAGCCATTCTCGGGGATGCGGATCCCATTGTCGGTACCAACCAGGTAAAGCGTTTCTCTCCAGCACAGCTTATCAACGTACCCGAGGCCGGGCACTTCGATCTCATTCATCCCAAAACCCCTGCCTTCGAAGTCGTTAAATCAGCGGTGGCAAAAATATTCTCGGAGACTATCGGTAGCCGGGCGGAGCCAGAAAATGAGTGATGCTCTATTCGAAAAGCTCAGGGCACAGTTCCACTTACCGGACGATAAAATATACCTCGATGGCAACTCACTCGGGGCGCTACCGCGAACTACCCCTGCCACTTTGGCCGAGACAGTCGAAAACCAGTGGGGGACAGATTTAATTGCCAGCTGGAATACGCACGACTGGATCGATCTTCCGCTTGTTGTTGGCAACCAAATCGGCAAGCTCATTGGTGCGCCCGAAGACACCGTTGTGTGCTGCGACAACCTCTCGATCAACCTCTACAAGGCGATACTTGCAGCGCTTGAATTAAACCCCTCTCGAAGCGCTATCTGCGCCGAGGAACAACAATTCCCGAGTGATAACTATATCGCTGCCGGCATATCACAATTACTTGGCGAGGGGAGATGCTCGGTAAAAACGCTGCGCATCGAGGAGATGACACCCCAGAATTTGGGTGACACGGCAGTTCTTGTCCTTTCCCATGTCGATTACAAAACCGGTAGCCTGAGAGACATGGCGCAGATCTCGGCAAATGCGCATGCTGCCGGTGCCCTCGTTATTTGGGATCTGGCGCACAGTGCAGGTGTCGTTGATATCGATGTCACCGGTTGTGAAGTCGATTTTGCCGTGGGCTGTACCTATAAATTTTTGAATGGTGGCCCCGGCGCTCCCGGATACCTTTTTGTTCACCCTAAGCACTCATCAGCCAGCAATCCGATTCCCGGTTGGATGGGGCATGCGGCGATGTTCGATTTTGAGTCTTCCTACAGGCCCGCGCAGGGGATTCGCCGATTTCTTACCGGCACACAAAGCGTCATCGCACTCTCTGCGGTAAGCGCGGGGCTTGCAATCTTCGATGCGGTCTCTGTGAGCGCCCTAAGGGCGCGAAGCCTTCTGCTTACGCAGCAATTCATCGAAAGTATTGATGGAAGCGTTGTGAAAGAAAACGTTGCGCTGATCACACCTCGATCAGAAGTGGCTCGCGGTTCTCAGGTAAGCATCACCCTCGAAGATGCCTTCCCCATTAGCCAGGCACTGATCGATAACGGCGTCATTGTCGACTTTCGCGCGCCCAATATTATTCGCTTCGGATTTTCGCCACTTTACAACCGTATGTCTGATGCGACGGCAGCCGTAAAGGTGTTAGCGCATATTCTGAAGTCTAAGCAGTACGAGCACCCTAGGTACCAAAAAAGGTCGATCGTTACATGACTGTCAGATCAAAAAAACTAGCAATGCTAGATAGCATAATTCGTGACATACCAGACTTCCCCAAGCCTGGAATCGTTTTTAAAGACATTACGACGCTGATATCAAATCCACTCGCATTCAAAACGGCGATCGATTTATTCGTCGAGCAACTTGATGACCAAGACATTGACTTTATCGCCTGCCCCGAAGCACGCGGTTTCGTCTGGGCAGCGCCGCTTGCCTATCAGCTTGGCGCAGGGGTCACGCTGGTGCGAAAGCCCGGGAAACTTCCCTCCGCTACCCTCCAGCACACGTTTGACCTCGAATACGGAAGCGACACCTTGGCGATCCATGCGGACGCTTTTGCAGAAAAAGATAATCCAAATGTGCTCATCGTGGACGACGTACTCGCAACCGGCGGTACAGCGAAGGCCACAGCTGATCTTGTTGCAGCGGCAGGCGGGCAGGTTTCAGGTGTGGCGGTTTTGATCGAATTAGATTTTCTCGACGGCCGATCTCAGCTGAGTGGGCTACCCATCACCGCTTTACTGCATTACTGAAAATATAAGCAGTACCGAGCTTTTCTGGGCCAACTATATGATCACTAGCAGTCATAGGTGAGGAGCGAACGAGATACGAATAAACCATGTGCTACCTGTGAAGTGGTAAGTAAAGAGTGGTACCTAAAGCGTGCTGCCGAATGCCTGACACCTTAGGAGCTATACCTATAAACCGGCACAGTTACGTGGGCCCCAGTCTTCCTCAAGCCTGTAACCGCCACATAAGTGACTTGATCAAAATTATATCCATTGAGCCGTTACGTGATGTTCTGATGCGTAAAAGTGATGACCTCAGATTCTCTCATGAACAAATCAATCTTCGGATTGATAGGCTGATCGGTTGATCGGTTGATCGGTTGATCGCATCTAAATACCCCCAAATCGTTAGTCAAGAAGCCGAAAATTAATATTCTCCGTAGCCTCTTTAAGCTACGTTTTCACCGACAAAAACGTCCGAGGGTAAGGAGCGAAGAATGCACGGTTTCGCTTTAAACGACATCTTCAAAATCGGCGTCTAAAGCGACAATCCAACGGCTGTAGTTCAATTTTTTCTCAAGGGGTATTTCAAAAACAGCTAATAAACCAGGGCTTTTTTTGAATGCACTCAGCTGCTCGAGTTGTTTACTTGAAATTCGTTCAACTGATGCGGAGACTTTTCCGTCGTAACTCTGATCTGCCAGAATATAGAGTGGTTTTAGGCCTTCTGCGATAAATTCCTCTACTACCTTTACCCCTTCTGCAATAAATAGTTGCTGAAGGATTCTGTGTTTTTTATGATGCAGCTTTTTGATGCGCTTAAATTCGTTTGAAGTAAGCATTAAATAATTAATTTTGGAGCTTATGCCGAAAAGCCTAAATATATCAAAAGCTTTTGCCATTTGGCCAAAATGTTGGATTCTTTTTTTAATTCTTACTTCAAGTTGTAAAACCACAAAAAAAGTTCTCCCTAACCAGGAATTGTTGGTTCAACAAAAAATCGAGCTCAACGGAAAAACAACCAATCAAACTGAACTTAAAGATTTACTCACTCAAAACACCAACAGTAAAATTCTTGGTATTCCATTGCGATTGCACCTCTACAATCTAAGCAGTAGTGATGCAGAAGGCAATTATCAAAACTGGCTCAATAAAAAACCCAAACGATCTGATCGTCTAAAA
>CAJXZI010000173.1 GCA_913063005.1 uncultured Halieaceae bacterium
AGTCCTAAGTCCTAAGTCCTAAGTCCTAAGTCCTAAGTCCTAAGTCCTAAGTCCTCAAATCTTAGACCTGAAAACCCAAGACTCAATAACTTCGGTTTAAGCCTATTCAGCCCGCCTCAACGAGCTGGTTGATACCAGATAGCTGACGAATACGCTCGCTCCTGGATAACATCGGGACGGCGCGTGTCGACATCCCCACCCAACGCGATCTTGTCGAGTAAGCTATGGCGCGGTGTAGGAACCTCTAGCACGCGCACGTAATAAAAAGCGCGCAACGTTGGGTCAAACTCGGGGTCCGTCCAAGCGGCCGATAAATCCGCGGCCCCTGCTGCATTGCTCCAGGTTCCAGTCTCCAGGTTTACCGTATTAGGCACAGGCGCTAACGAACCGTCGTCTTGAAGCCGGTCGTCAGATGACCAAGCCACGTCAAAAACCTTCTCGAACGACTCGCCAGACCCGTTAACCCAGCCCTTTACGATCTGAATGCGATCGAGCGTGCCAGATTTAGGATCAGCCATCGCGTGAACGACAAACACCGGAGGCTGTGCATCAGCGGCTACAAGCTCGCCACCCATGGGTACAGCGCCTTCGGTGCTGATTGATGATTGTGCCTCCAATAGCGACTCGTCGATACCAAATCCGCCGTAGAAGCGCAGGCCAATGCGAGGCCCCGTGGTTGCGTAGGTCTCCCGCCGTTTCATAGCTGCAAGAATGCCTTCCCGGGTGTTTTCCTCCGCCCAAACAGCAGCTAGCCCCTGCGCACCCATTGCCCATCCAAAGGAGCTATTGGCATTGTCCGACCAACCATCGAGCTTTCGAGCAGGCGTGCTATCCGTCGCGAACTTTCCATGGAAATTATTTTCTTCTGCTGCGGCGAGCCCTGTGTGCGCGTCGGTAGAGCCGATAACACCGAACTGATAGGGGTTGATACCAATGTCCTGCTCGAGCTGCATACCCCGCAACAAGGCTGAGCGAATGAAGTCGCCCTTCTGTGGCTTGTACTCAGTCCAACCCTTCTGGATGTAATATGGGTAGTCTTCAAAATCGGCAAAGGGGTCGTCTGGTGACAGGCTTGGGTGTGTTTCAGAGTCACCTTTGTATTGCGTGATCTCTACAATGGGCTCCCACCGTTTGCGTATCTCTGCGTACGCCGGTCCCACAGGTTCGTTGCGCATGGTTATGGTGTCAAACATGGCGCCTTTTGAGATATTCGAGTTGTGCGGAATGGCGATAAAGTTACCGCCCGTTTGCTCACTCGTTTTTTCTAACCACGCCCATAAGTCTTCGGGGTAAAGACTGTCGTCCGAACCAAAGGGCTGAAAAACTTTCGCCGACTCGCCATCCAGATCAGTCATAACGACACGGTGCAAATTGGCGCCGCCGGGGATCAAGCTGTACTCCCAACCTAGAATCGCTGAAAACTCGCCGGGGCGGTTATTTGCCTCAGCCGCATCAGCGATGTCGCTCCAGGCCTTATCTTCAATCGCGGGTAGCTTAGGAAAGACCGCGTTACCGATATTCTCCTCCCAGTCTGATGCCGCTTCCTGGGGCGTGTCGTAGGGGTCCGGCAGTTGGTTATAGAAAAATTCGCGGCCGTTGCCACTGCTGATCGCATCACGAATTAAGTACTCGGCATACCAGATCTTCAGCTTCTGAATAATACCCAAGCCCTCTGTAGGCAGACCAACATTGTAAAGCTGACGAATATTCCCCAAAAACTCGGCGTGGTCGGAAACCACGAGAAAATCTAATGGCGTCTCAAGTTGCACACGCGCTTTGTGCCCTGGGTGTTCAATCGGTAACCCGCGAGCAAACCGGTAGGCCTCATCAGGCCCTACGGAAAAGTTTCGATTAGTAAAAGCGTCAAAAGAGCGGTTGGTGTGTAGGTGTGTGTCACCCCAATAAATTTGCTTTTCCGCCGCATGAGCCGAGGTAACCAACATGGCGCCCACGGCAACCGATATCAACGTTTTCTTCATAGCTTCCCCTAAAATCAATGTGCTGCGCGAGCAACGTTGCTTAACTTTTTAACGACCATGCGGTGTGTCGAATTACCCATTTGTCGGCCTTTTTATCAGCTGCTTATCAACCGCTCTAGCGACCAACCTACCGACCTTTCCAGACTGGTTTTTGCTTATTGAAAAATGAAATCACCGCATTTTTTGCGTCTTCACTGTCGATACAAATAGACTGTAGTGACGCTTCTTTGCTAATGGTTTCATCAAGATTATGCGTTTGCCCAAAGTTAACCGCTGTCTTCGTATAGCTAAGTGCAAGTGGGGACCTCTCAGCCACCTCTTGCGCATAGGCGAGACCATCCTCACGTAATGTCTCGTCAGGGAAGACACGATTGACCATCCCCATCGCCATGGCCTTGTCAGCACTCAGTTTTTCACCCAGCGCCATCAATTCGTAGGCACGTTTAGTACCCACCAACCTCGGGATCAACCAGGTCGCACCACCATCAGGCACAAGCCCAATCGCAGAGAACGGTTGGTATAGGTAGCTGCTCTCTCCCATACAGGCAAGATCACAAGCCATCGCGTAGGAGTAGGCGATACCCGCACAAGGGCCATTAATAATGGCAATCCATGGTTTTGAGCTGTTGTGAATCGCTAGTACGCCAGGCTTGTATTCGAAGTTCAAATCGCTCTCGACAGCTTTACCATCGGCCATCCCATCGCCGTCTGAAAGGTCTGCACCAGCGCTGAAGGCCCGCCCATTTCCCGTCAAAACGACAACCCGCGTTGTTTTGTCGAGATCAGCTTCAATCGCTGCTCGCGCAATCTCGCGGCGAAGTGTTGCATTGAAGGTATTCATCTTATCGGGACGGTTCAATGCGATCGTCATCACCGGACCATCGCGCGAGATTTCTAGGGTTTCGTATTCATTCATTATATTTGCCTCAAAGTTTTGATGTTCGCGCCGGAAAACAGCGCGAACCGTTAGGCAGTCATGCACTGGGGGCAGAGATTGCCTCGCAGCCTGCTGTGGCTAATCCTTCTTTGCTTAATCTGCCGAGGCTGGATCGAGCACTTCACGCAACTCACGCTTCAAGAACTTACCGTTTGCGTTTCGAGGAAGCGGCTCGGCGAGGAACCAAATGTACTTAGGCACTTTAAACGCTGCGAGACGCGTAGAGAGGTGCTCTCGGAGTCCAGACGCGTCCAACATCGCTCCATCCTTCAGGTGAATGGCAACGCCAACCTCTTCGCCCAATCGCTCGTCAGGCACAGCAAAAGCAACGCACTCCAAGACGGCTGGATGGTCGAAGACCGCAAACTCCACCTCCGCACCGTAAATGTTCTCACCGCCGCGAAGAATCATGTCCTTTGCGCGATCCACGAGGTAGAGGAAACCCTCTTCGTCAAAGTAGCCAAGGTCACCCGTGTGCAGCCATCCATCGACAATCGTATCGGCAGTCGCCTCGGGACGATTTAAGTAGCCCTTGATAACGGCCGCGCCTTTCACACAGATCTCTCCGAGCTCTCCAACCGGCAACTCTTTCCCCGACTTATCGACCACCTTCCCATCAAAAGTCGGCGCGAGATAACCACAACTAGACGGCCGCTCCACAAAAACGTCGCCTGCAATGTAAGTAATGATTCCGCAGACTTCCGTCATACCGTAGCCCTGAGCAGGTCGCGCTCTTTTGGTAACAGTATCTACCTTCTTCACCAGGTCAGGCTGAACGGCAGCACCGCCACCGCCCATACTAGAGAGACTCGAGGTGTCGTAATCTTCAAAATCAGGGTGTGTTAGGAGCTCACGTGTCATCATTGGCACGGCGCTCAAAGTATTGACACCCTCCGCCTCGATGAGCTTGAGCGCCTCAACAGTATCCCACTTATACATCAGCACAAATCGGTTGCCCGCGAGTGTTCCGGCTTGCAGTGCACAGTTATTAGCAGTCACGTGAAAGAGTGGTGTGGCGATGAGTGATGTAGCCGCGGGTGGTGATTGAACATCGACCTCCTTCTCGCCGTCAGACTTTGCAAGCGCCGATGCCGTAGCAAACGCCCTTCCCATAGCCACCACGTTCAAGACATTCGTTATACAACCCCGGTTGGTCAGCTGTGCGCCCTTCGGACGGCCTGTCGTACCGGATGTGTAGAAAATGCAGGCCACACTGTCTGGATCGATCTCGATATCGGGGAGCTGGGCGCCTTCAACCATAGCGGAGTGAAAATCGGTCGCTTCAACAGGTGAATTTGGCTCTCGCACGGAGACGACTTTAATGTCGGGGTATTTCTCTTGGATTTGTGCGAAAGCCTCGAGACGTCGATCATCGGCAATTAAGACTTTTGGCTTGGAATCGTTGAGCGCGTAGTCCATCTCATCGGCAACCCACCACGCATTCATACCGACTATGGCTGCTCCAATACTATTAACTGCCCAGTGCGCCATCATCCACTCGGGATAGTTACGCATAGCAATTGCCACGTGGTCGCCTGGCTCAACGCCCTGCGCCATCAACCAACCGCCAAACTCGGCAACGATCTTCGCTGTTTGCGTGTAGGTCCAGCGCTCGTCGTTGTATACCAAGTACTCCGCGTCACCGTGTCCCGTGGAGAGCGCCCAAAGATCACGCATTGATCCGGGTGCCTGCGCAAATGCTTTGACCGGAACGCCGTCGCGTTCAACGGTTGTAATTTCCAACAAACCGCCATCGGCTGTGGTCATGGCAAGGGCTTCTTTAAAATTAGCTACAACTGACATACCAACACTATCTCCATACAACTTTTGGTTATCGTTATTAACCGATCTCTCGGTGGTCCACGCGACGCAGCCTTCGTGCGAGGCTTCTTCCGTTGCGAGGCTTGTGCGCGGAGTGTATAACGCGCTCAAGAACAATACTTAATCACGTCGCAGTTAGCTAGATGCAGTAAGCTAGATTGGGGAGCAAAAAAAATGGCGCAAGGGCTAGACCTAACCCACCTTGATACCTGGATAAGGGGACACGTCCCGGCTTTTGAG
>CAJXZI010000174.1 GCA_913063005.1 uncultured Halieaceae bacterium
GCGGAGTAATGAGAAGGGCCGGGCTCCTCGCGCTATGGGTTCTGCTCGCGGGCTGCGGCCCCTCCGGGCCCGTGCGCGAAGGGCCTTGGCCCGAGCGTCTTTCCGAGCTTGCCGTGCTAGCCCAGACCGATGGCACGCTGGCGCCCCAGGCGGGCTTCGCCTACACCCTGGCCTAGCGTTCCCTCTAGACCTATGCCTAGACCTATGAAGGGACGAGAGATCGATTAGGAGATGCGCCTATGACGACTTTGGAAAAGAGTTATTACTGCGGCGCTTCCACGACGCAAATTATCTACGAGACCATTGGTGGATACTTTGATCGCGTTGCCAATGAGCATCCCGACAATCCCGCGTTACGTCTTAGGCACCAAAATGTCGATTGGACCTACTCGGAGTTACAGCAGCGTGTCGATCAGCTTGCCGCCGGTTTGATCTCGCTAGGTGTTGAACCGGGTGATCGCGTAGGCATCTGGGGGCCCAACAGCGCTGAGTGGGTATTAACTCAATTAGCCACTGCCAAGATCGGTGCCATCATGGTCTGCATTAACCCGGCCTACCGACTCTATGAGCTTGAGTACGCGCTGAATAAAGTCGAGTGCAAAGCGCTAATAACCGACGAGCAGTTTAAGACGAGCGACTACCTTGGCATGTTGAACACACTCGCGCCCGAGCTCGCGCAATGCGCGCCAGGGCATCTTGAGGCTACCAAATTGCCTTATCTTAAGCATGTCATCCGCATGGGCTCTGCTAGGAGTCCCGGCATGCATAACTTTGACGAGATTTGTACCGTAGCCTCGGACAGCGATTGGACAGCCTTGGCTGACCTTCAAAGCCAGTTAAAGCCGGACGATGCGATCAATATTCAGTTTACAAGTGGTACGACGGGTAACCCGAAGGGTGCGACACTATCGCACTGCAACATACTCAACAACGGTTATCTTACGGGTGAGGCTATGCGACTGACACCTGCTGATAGGTTATGCATTCCCGTTCCGCTGTATCACTGCTTTGGCATGGTGCTGGCTGTTCTCGCCTGTGTGTCACACGGTTCGACAATGGTGTTTCCAGGTGAGGCGTTCGATCCTGAGCAGACCTTGCAGACCGTTCAAGACGAGCAGTGTACTGCGCTACATGGCGTGCCGACGATGTTCATCACCGAACTTGATCATCCTAGGTTTAACGAATTTGACCTCTCGAGTCTTCGAACCGGGATTATGGCCGGTGCGCCATGTCCGGTAGAAGTGATGAAACGCGTGATTTCGCAAATGCATATGCAGGACATTTTGATTGCCTATGGGCAAACCGAGTTGAGTCCGATTAACAACATGACGTTGCCCGATGATTCATTGGAACGCCGTACTGAAACCGTAGGCCGGGCTATGCCTTGGGTCGAAATTAAAGTGATTGACGAAGAAGGGCACGTTGTCCCCGTAGGGCAAAAAGGTGAGATTTGCACCCGGGGTTACTCGGTGATGCAAGGCTATTGGAATGACCCTGAAAAAACCGCAGAGACGATCGATGCCTCTGGTTGGCTACACTCGGGTGACATCGCCACCATGGACGCGTCGGGTTACGTGCGCATTGTTGGTCGCATCAAAGACATGATTATCCGCGGTGGTGAGAATATTTACCCTCGAGAGGTCGAGGAATTTCTTTATCAGCACCCCGCAATTTCAGAGGTGCAGATTTTTGGGATCCCCGATGAGAAAATGGGCGAGGAGGTCTGCGCTTGGATTCAACTCAATGAGGGATCTCAGCTGACGGCAGATGATGTTAAGGCCTATTGCAAAGACCAAATCACGCACTTCAAGGTGCCTCGTCATATCCAATTTGTAAGCGAGTATCCTATGACCGTCACAGGTAAGATACAGAAGTTTGTTATGCGCGATGAGATGCTCGCGTTGCTCTCGAAGGCTGGCTAATACCTTGGTGCAATCTCACGGCATCGCCACGCCAGTTATAGCCTTTTTGACGTGCGCTGTAGAACGCGAGACGGGGATGGTCAGTGGCAGGGGGTAACTCATTCTTTTGGCAAAAGCGGCAGCGACTGAATTCACGGGTATTTCAGTTGATGGCCGCTGTTCTTTGCTCTTTGCTGCCACAGCTAAGTTTCGCCGATGAGCGACTGAAATCCCTACTCGATGGCACGGACATGACACCCGCTATTAGTGGCCTGCAAATAGCGGTCATTGAAAACGGGGAAGTGTCCCGGCAGTTCGCCATAGGATTGGTTGGCGGTCCCGACGGACGCCCCACAGCGATTAATCACGACCACAAGATCCGTGTAGCTTCGATTTCCAAGTTGGTTGTAGCCATTGGTGTCATGCGGCTGGCTGAGCAAGAAAGCGTTGATTTGGATGCTGATGTTTCTGACTACCTAGGATGGACACTTCGCAATCCAAATCATCGTTCTCGGGAAATCACCCTTCGCCAACTGCTCTCTCATACGTCTTCGATCAGAGATGCAGGGGAGTACTTTATTCCGGCAGGTAAAGGTGATCTCAGGGATTTTTTTGACCCAAACTCAGAGTTTTGGCGCGATGGTGCTCACTGGGCACCCAAGGCCGAGGCGCCTGGGGCTTATTTCGAATACGCCAATCTCAACTTTGGTGTGATTGCCGAGGTTATCGAGCGTGTTTCGGCTCAGCGATTCGACCAGTTCATGCGTGAATCGGTGTTGAGGCCGCTGGGATTGACGGCTGACTTTAATGCCTGTGAAGTGCCTCGCGAGGAACTCGGGGGGGCGCTTAGCAAACGTTTTGAGGGCTATAAATGGCATCCTGAGCAATCGTGGACGACACAGGTGGATGGTAAACAACGCGTATGCTTCTACGGTGACGCGATGCTCGACAACCCAGCGGCATTTCTAGAGAGTTATGAGTTGGGCAGCAATGCAACACTGTTCTCACCGCAAGGTGGCTTGAGAGCAAGCGCAGATGACTTGGCCACGATATTAGAACTGCTCATTAACAAAGGCGCCTTCAGGGGTAAACAGTTGCTGGCACCAAAATCAATTGAGGAGTTGCTAGCACCTGCCTGGGAGCTCTCATCTGTGGAGAACAACGGATTAAGTGCGGGAGAGGCTGAGCCGGGGGGCGATGCCGATGGCTTAATGACAAGTTACGGGCTGTCGGTTCATCGCATCGATATGCGTGCTTGGGGTTTCGAGAACGGTCCAAGACACCTCGTGGGGCACTTAGGACAGGCCTACGGAGTTTTAAGTCACGCGCTTTTCGACCCCGTCTCGGGTGATGGCATTGTGACCATCATTGGTGGTACGGGTGACAACCCGGATATAAATGGTGGTCACAGTCCGCTGTACCGGATCGAAGAGGAGCTCCTTCACTGGTGGGTTAACCAACGTGAAAGCGACGGCAATGAGCCTGCGAAGCCGCAGATCATGGCGTTTCCAGTCGATAGACCTTCCTAGCTACACCCGAAAACATGAGATCCTTCTCGTTCTCTGAAAAATGTGAAGTCATTTTTTTGAAGGCGTTCCAGAGGACGCGATAGCCGACCGACAAGCGGTCTACCGGAAAGTTACTCTCGAACATACAGCGCTCGGGACCAAAGCAAGCAATCGTATGGTCGTAGTAGGGGAATTGCGCCTCGACAAACTCGTCTGAGCTCGGTGGTATCTCGCGTCCATACCAGCCAAAGCCGTTATCAGGCATGGCAAGGCCTCCGAGTTTCATGTAGACATTCGGACACTTCGCAAGCTCTGCAATGTCCGATTTCCATTGTTCAAAAATGGCATCTCGCTGGTCTGCAAAGGGGCCGACTCCAAGGGGTGTTCCAAAGTGATCGAGAATCATTGTGGTGTCGGGCACAGCACGCGCCAGTTCAATGAATTCTGGAAGCTGAAAGTGGTAGAGCCACGTATCGTAAGTCAGTCCAAGTGCGCCTAAATGCGACACGCCACGTCGAAATGAATCTTGTTCGAATAGCCGTGCTTCCGCACCGCCGGGAATGACGAGTCCTTCGATGCCCTCAGAGCATGCCCCGGCTTGCCTGATGCCTCTGAAGAGTCCTGCCGCTGCTACTTCGTGAGCATTCAAGGTGCTGTCTAAATTTTCATCTCTTAGATCTGCGCGCGCGACGAGTCCTGCGATTTGTGTAGGGCTGCCTTGCTTTTTGGCCAGTCTTGCAGCTTTGGCAATGAACTCAGTCTCACCCACACATTTCAGGTGCTCGGGCCCCTCTTCATAGTAGGCGGCGCCACACTCCATATATACGGTTTGTGACACGCTGTGACCGTCGGTCGTATCCGAGAGCAGCTCGGCCAAGTTGTAGCCCATACTGGGCTGTGGCCAAAGGTGGTGGTGTGGATCGACAATGTCGCGATCGGGCTCGACCACATCTTCTGCGATCTGATCGAGCCAGGTCGAATTGTTAAACATGGTGTGAGCTCCAAAGCCGGGCAAATATTGACGATTACGAATAGCACATTCGTTGGCAACATTGTATCAATAACACCGGTTGATAAATCGGCACGCCCTTTGCAAGAGAGCAAGGCATAAATACAAAGCTGTGGTTAGATTGAGAAATACATGTCGTCTATTTTAGGAACCGAGGCTGGCCGCTTTTTGGATGAGTTTTGTGCGGCTAGGGAGCTCAATGGGATTTTCATGCGCAACGTGGAATCCTATTTCTGGGGTTATGCCTCCCAGCTCAGCACGCGTGCACAAGCCGAAGACCGACCCATCATCGTTGGTCTAAATGGTGCGCAAGGGTCAGGAAAATCAACACTCAGCGAGCTACTGGCAGAGGTTTTACCTGCTTTTTTCAATGTTGATTGCCATGTTTTATCGATCGACGACTTTTATCTATCTAAGGCGCAACGCCGAAAGCTGAGTGCAGCTATACATCCGCTATTGGCAACGCGCGGTGTTCCGGGTACGCATGACTGTGCACGCTTGAAAGAGGTTTTGCAGGCGTGTTCTGCGCATTCGTCGGGAGAGATCTCAC
>CAJXZI010000175.1 GCA_913063005.1 uncultured Halieaceae bacterium
CAAACAAGGCGATCAAAGTTAATGTCCCACTCCACTTCGTCAACGAAGAGAGCTGTGTGGGCGTCAAATTGGGCGGCGGCCGTATCCAGCACACGGTGAATGAAGTAGAAGTCAGCGCGTTGCCTGGTGATCTTCCTGAGTTTATCGAAGTCGATATGGCGAATGTTCAAGTGGGCGAAATTATCCACATCTCTGACCTCGCATTACCGGAAGGCGTCACATCAACTGCGCTTGCCCTAGGCGAAGACCGTGACCTCGGTGTTGCAACTGTTCTAGCGCCGCGTGGCGGTAAAGCAGCGGCAGCTGGCGGCGACGCAGCTGAAGACGCTGGAGAGTCTGAAGGCGGCGACGAGAGCTAACCGTGAAGCCCAGTATTCGACTCATTGTCGGTCTGGGTAACCCTGGCGAAAAATATATCGGCACTCGCCACAACGCGGGTGCCGATTTCGTTTCGGCGATAGCAAAACTAAACGCTATCGAACTCAAAGCTGACAAAAAGGTGGCCGGTCGTATCGGGCGCGGCATCGTAAACGGGCAAGAGATACGCCTGTTGATTCCTGACACCTTCATGAACCACAGCGGTAAAGCCGTGGGACTAGCAGCCAAGTATTTTCAAATAAGCCCCGAGAGCATACTTATAGCTCACGACGAGCTTGACATGCCACCGGGCGCAAGCCGCTTTAAGTTTGATGGCGGACACGGCGGTCATAATGGGCTTCGCGATATTATCCCCGCGCTAGGCGGCAGTCGTGCTTTTTGGCGTCTACGCGTCGGTATCGGTCATCCAGGCCAGGCAAATAAAGTATCGGCTTGGGTGCTCAACAAAGCCTCAAAAACGGAACAGGCACTCATCGATTTATCTCAGGATGAGGCCATCAGGGCACTGGAGCTACTCATGGCAGGTGATGATGTGAAAGCCATGACGCAATTACACAGTAATGACAAAACAAAAGACGACCTCTGAGGACAGTTTCTATGGGTATTAAATGTGGCATTGTTGGCCTTCCAAACGTTGGCAAATCAACGCTGTTTAATGCGCTTACTAAAGCGGGTATTGATGCTGAAAACTTCCCGTTCTGTACGATCGAACCCAACGCCGGCGTGGTATCAGTACCCGACCCTCGTCAGGATGCGATTGAGGCCTTAGTCAATCCAGAGCGATCCATCCCCGCAACCATGGAATTTGTCGATATCGCAGGCTTGGTCGCAGGCGCGTCTAAAGGCGAGGGACTTGGCAACCAGTTCCTTGCAAACATCCGCGAAACCGATGCTATCGCGCATGTGGTGCGTTGTTTTGAAGATCCCAACGTCATTCACGTAGCAAACCAGATCGATCCGCTCGCAGATATTGAAACTATCAATACAGAGCTTGCCCTTGCCGACTTGGAGAGCTGTGAGAAGCAATTACAGCGCGTCATACGAACTGCAAAGAGTGGCGATAAGACAGCTGTTGCCACCAAGACTCTACTGGAAGACAAGCTACTGCCTCATTTAAACGAGGCGCTTCCGGTTCGTGCACTCGATCTCGATGAGAATGAGCAAGCGCTCGTAAAAATGATGCATCTGCTGACGACAAAACCAACCATGTACATAGCAAACGTCGCCGAAGATGGGTTTGAAGACAATCCACATCTCGATGCGGTGAAGCAGTTTGCCGAATCCGAGAACGCAGGCGTCGTTGCTATTTGTAACAAACTCGAGTCTGAGATTTCAGAACTTGAGGATGATGAAAAACTCGAATTCCTTGCTGATATGGGCATGGAGGAATCTGGCCTCGATCGGACTATTCGTGCTGGCTACGCACTACTCAACTTACAGACCTACTTCACCGCGGGCCCCAAAGAAGTGAGAGCATGGACAGTCAAAGTGGGCGCCACCGCGCCGGAAGCTGCGGGCGTCATTCACACAGATTTCCAAAAAGGTTTTATTCGCGCCGAGGTGGTCGCCTACGATGACTTCATCAGCTTGAAGGGTGAGGCTGGCGCTAAAGAAGCGGGCAAATGGCGATTAGAAGGAAAAGAGTACACAGTCGCGGATGGCGACGTTATTCACTTCCGTTTTAACGTTTAAACACTATATCGCGAGTGCAGCTCTAACTCGCTCTATATCGTGGCGCGCTGCACTCAGAACGGCTATTCCCTTTCCAGCATCATCCAACGTTAATCCCAGATGCGTCACCGCGGGTGCCTTTTCCAATTCCGGCACCTGCGCGCCAGGAACGCTCGCTAATAAGTGCAATTGCGCCACCTGAACCAAATCGACAAGACGGACCACCGATTCGGATTCTCGATTGAAGTTATCCGCATGCAGAGCAGCGAACACGAACTCTTCGTCTAGATTCCATTGACGCAACATCAAGGCACCCAGTTTCCCGCCTAGGTGTTCGATTGCTTCTGCCAACGCCTCGTCACTCAGCTCATCGGTCGAGAATGCATTGGCATATTTGATAATTGCCAGCTCACCGACGTCGTGGACCAGACCCGCTAATAATGCCTGTTCCGGGTCGAGCCCGACTTGGTGACGAGCGAGCGCAGAACAATTGGCGGCAACTCGGGCACTGTGCTCCCACAACTCGCGCATTCTCTTTCTGAGCCTTGGTTGCTCAGTCACAAATATTTGTTTGATGCTGAGCCCTGTCACGATATCCCGAACCGCCGTCATCCCGATTCGTGCAATCGCCTCGTTCAATGACTGTATGGGTTCAAGTCCCGCATAAAGTGGTGAGTTAGCCACCTGAACAAGCTTTGTCGAAATCGCGATATCGGTCTGAATAATTAATGTCAGGTCAGATGCTGAGGAATTAGGGTCTAGAGTTTTTCGCCTCACCGCAAGACCGAGCTCGGGCATGATAGGCAATTCAAGCTCGTCGTTGAGCGCATCACGAACAATCTGACGCACAAAGGCACCTGCGGCTTCGGGCAGGTCTGCGAGATCTAATTCAGACTCTGCGATAACAATTTCCGGTTCAATCCAATCCGCCTCATACGCGTCAAAATCTTCCCGAGACCCAGCGGGTGCGGAAGTTTTTGATGAGACTGAGGAGTTGTTAGAACCACCAAATAATCGGCGAAAAGGCTTCAACATTGATTTTCTGACTAGGCACTCTGATAGCGCACAGTAAGGCGCGAAAAAGTAACAAATTCAAGCTGGAAGACATTGACCTGTGATCTATTTATCGACACACTACGCGCCCTCGTGGCTACGTAGCTCAGCTGGTTAGAGCACAGCATTCATAATGCTGGGGTCGGTGGTTCAAGTCCACCCGTAGCTACCATTTTCTTGCAAAGAATCAATAACTCAGGTTGCTGATTCTTTCGTTTCTGGGTAGTAAAAAAACGGCTCTCCCCACTTAACGGGGGAATCACCGTTCCTCATTAAACTCGGTTGATGATGCCATCCCATCCACAATGGGTCATGACTCTCATTCGATAGCCCTCGAAGTTCTTAAATCCTAAGGCTCTCCGTCGGCTTATTTCCGAGCTTGCTTGAAGAAATAATTAGCCATCATTAGGTCGAGATGGGCGCCGCCACCGTTCTTGAAGACCGTGGTCGCTTTTCGGTACCGCTCAACGTCGTCGCCTCCAACGAGCTCATAAAGATCTCCTGAGACATCGGAAGCTTTCACAACACCCTCAGCAATGGGTATGCGTAATTCACCGATATGTTCCAAGACGGTTTCACGCGAATCCACAAATAGCGATGCTGTCGATATGAGCTCATCATCACCCTCTCTCATTTTGGGTCCGTGCGCGCCGACGAGATCGACGTGCGCGCCCTGCTTAATCCACTTACCCATAATCACCGGTGACGTAGCTCCCGTGGCACTGGTCACAATGTCTACACCTCGAACAGCTGCTTCGGCTGTCTCGCAGACCACCACCTCAAGAGGGCTTGCATCAGCAATTGCCTGGGCACGTTCACGTGTTCTTCCCCATATACGTATATCTGTCAGCTGCGGGTGAAGTGCGGTGTATCCCTGAAGCAGCCCCTTGGCAATCGGTCCCGTGCCAATCACGGCTAGGGATTTTGCATTAGGTAACGCCAGATAACGGGCCCCTAAAAGAGAGTCTGCAACTGTCTTCCAAAGCGTTAGCAAGGCACCGTCGACCAGACCTACCGGACGCCCTCGTTCTTCGTCGAACAATGTGAACAAACCCTGCACACTCGGCGCCGGCGGCAAAAGTACGGGGTTTCCCGGGCGAATAGTTACGGACTTTGTACCCGCACCCATACCTACAATAGCGGCAGAGCGTGTGAGTAACTCACCATTGGCCATCGGGGTGAGCATGTCACTTATGGTTGCTCGCGGAAATGTGTGGCCTACGCGAAGCGCTTCTACCGCGTCAGTCCAACTTAATTGGCGAGCAAGCTCAGGGCCAAGAACCCTCAGTTCACTGTCAGTAGTCTCAGCCAAAGCTACGGTCAACTCCCCTTAAATTCACCCTTGTAGGCACCATTTCAACAACAACTCCTTGAGTCGACTCTCGCATGACTAACCAAATGACTTTTGAGATATCTCTGCACAGTTGCCCCTCCATATCTTTACCCAGATGCCGCTCCGCACGGGCTTAACATCTCTTGCTAACACTGATGGCACCGATTGCTGGAGCGTCTTACGCCCCGGGCCACGTATCGGCTACTCGATAACCCTGCGGCCATGGATCATCTGTCGCTAAAAACAGTTCAGAGCGCCCATAAATCCAGGCCCGACCTGTGAGAGAGGGAACAATTGCCGGCACCCCGCCTACCTGCGTCACCGCTTCAACACGGCCTGTAAATACTGAATCAATAATCGAACGCGCCATCAGCGTCGACCCAATGTCGGCTTCGCCTCGCGCTTGGAGCAACGCAAGGTGGGCCGACACCCCTGTCCCCGTTGGCGAGCGATCAATCTTCCCGGGGCGAATCGCAACCGCATGCCGAGTCTCATTTGCGACAACCGGCGTGCGAAACAGACA
>CAJXZI010000176.1 GCA_913063005.1 uncultured Halieaceae bacterium
ATGGTGTCCATCGAGGGCATCAACAGGTGCTCGCGCATCTCAAGCGCGAGGCGGATTCCAGGGGGTTGGCAACCACAGTGATCACGTTTGAGCCTATGCCCGGTGAGTTTTTGTTTCCGGACAAAGCACCACCGCGCTTGATGACGTTTCGGGAAAAGTATCGGGCGTTAGAGAAGCTAGGTATCGACTACTTACTGTGTCTGCGCTTTAGTGATCGCTTGCGCACCATGGGTCCTCGCGCCTTTGTTGAAGATATTTTCGTTAAGGGATTAAACGCGCGCTACATCGCCTTTGGCGATGATTTTCGGTTTGGCGAAAATCGTGAGGGGGACCTCTTATTCACCGAGGCGCTGTCGGCTGAAATGGGTTATCAGGTGGTCCCTACATCGACCTTTGACATCCAGGGAGAGCGTGTCAGCAGTACACGGATTCGTGCCGCGTTGGCGCAAGCAGACTTCGGGCTCGCCGCGGAGTTACTGGGCAAGCCCTTTAAACTTTCGGGAAAAGTACTCAAAGGCAAGCAGTTGGGGCGAACTATTGGGTCGCCGACCGCCAATATTGCGCTCAAGCGTGTAAAGTCTCCGCTTCACGGCGTCTATGCGGTGAGAGTGACTGGCGCTGGGCTGAGCGATGCGCCGGGCGTAGCGAATGTCGGGGTGCGACCTACCGTCAATGATGGCACGCTGGCCAACCTTGAAGTGCACCTTTTTGATTTTGACGGTGACCTCTACGGAGAGCGTCTTGATGTGGAGTTCATGACGAAGCTTCGAGATGAGAAGAAATTTGAGTCGTTGGATGCGCTCAAAGCGGCGATTGCAGCTGATCAGCAGGCTGCGCGAGCGTGGCATGCATCACACCCAGCGAGATAGGAAGAGAACACAGTTCCAAGATGACTGACTACAAAACAACATTAAATTTGCCTCAAACCGCGTTTCCGATGAAGGCCAATCTTACTCAGCGTGAGCCACAGCGGCTCAAGCAATGGGAAGCGATGGATCTTTACCAGAAGATGCGCACAGCGGGCTCGGGCAAGCCGACCTTTATCTTGCACGATGGTCCTCCCTACGCGAACGGCGAGCTTCACGTTGGCCATGCAGTGAACAAAATTCTCAAAGACATCATCACGAAGTCTAAGACGCTCTCAGGGTTTGACGCGCCTTACATTCCCGGCTGGGACTGCCATGGTCTGCCTATCGAGCTCAACGTCGAGAAGAAGGTGGGTAAGCCGGGTCACAAGGTGACAGCGGCCGAGTTTCGTCAGAAATGTCGTGAGTACGCGGCCAAGCAGGTGGATAACCAGCGCGAGGACTTTAAGCGCATGGGCGTTGTCGGTGATTGGGACGATCCTTACCTGACGATGAACTTTAAGTTCGAGGCGAACATTGTCCGCACACTGGGCAAAATTATTGAAAACGGTCATTTGCAGCAAGGCGCAAAGCCCGTTCACTGGTGTTTAGATTGTGGCTCCGCATTGGCCGAGGCTGAGGTTGAGTATCAAGATAAGGTCTCGTCTGCGGTCGACGTTGCTTTTCCTTTTGCTGATCCTGAGCAGGCAAAGGCGCTTTTGGGAGACACCGGACTCGATGATTTATCGGTGGCCATTTGGACGACCACCCCTTGGACGCTAGCCGCAAACCGTGGTGTCAGTATCGCCGCAGATCTCGACTACGTAGTCCTTAATGTGAATGGCAAAGGGGTTCTGGTAGCCGAGGCGCTAGCGGAAGCGTGTGCTGCGCGCTTTGGCGTGGAAGAAGTGGATGTCCGAGCTACAGTAAAAGGCGAGGTCCTAGATCGCGTCTTGGTTGTGCCGCCGTTTTCGAGCGAGCCTGTGCCGCTGATGTTGGGCGATCACGTCACCACGGATGCTGGTACAGGCTGTGTTCACACTGCACCTGCCCACGGTCTTGAGGATTTCCAAATCGGCAAGGCTTACGACCTTGAGGTTTATAATCCAGTTGGTGGAAACGGTGTTTATTTACCCGGCACGCCTGTCTTTGAAGGCAAGCATATTTTCAAAGCCAACGACGAGATTGTTGCTGAGTTAGAGTCGCGGGGCATTCTTTTATGCCACAAGCCATTCACCCACTCCTATCCTCACTGCTGGCGACATAAAACACCCATCATCTTCCGAGCGACGGCGCAGTGGTTTATTTCGATGGAGCGTCAAGGCTTGCTCGAGGAAGCCAAAAAAGCGGTTGATGTGGTCACCTGGGTACCGGATTGGGGTCGCGCGCGCATTGATGCCATGTTGGAAAACAGACCCGATTGGTGCGTCTCGCGCCAACGAACATGGGGTGCGCCAATTCCGCTATTCGTCAACAAGGTCGACGGTAGCTTGCACCCGAACAGCGTTGCGCTGATCGAGGATGTCGCGACCCGTATCGAAGGAAAAGGCGTTGATGCGTGGTTCGAACTTGAGGCGAGTGAACTCTTGGGCGATGAGGCCGAGCAGTACGAAAAGGTCACCGATACGCTCGACGTTTGGTTTGACTCCGGCGTTACCCATGCGTGTGTCTTGCGTGACCGAGAGGGACTGTCATCCCCCGCCGATTTATATCTGGAAGGTTCGGACCAACACCGAGGTTGGTTCCAGTCGTCATTACTTACGGGTATCGGCGCGTTTAATGAGTCGCCCTACCGTCAAGTATTGACCCACGGTTTCACGGTGGATGGCGAAGGTCGAAAGATGTCTAAGTCGATCGGCAATATCATCCCTGCCAAGAAGGCGATGAACGATATGGGTGCTGATATTTTGCGCCTTTGGGTATCGTCGGCGGATTACCGAAACGAGATCGCTGCGAGCGATGAAATCTTCAAGCGCACATCCGATACCTACCGGCGTATCCGCAATACCGCACGCTTCTTGCTGGCTAACCTCGCAGGGTTCGAACCGGCAACGGACTTGGTAGAGAGCGCAGAGCTGCTGCCTTTGGATCGTTGGATTGTGTCGAAAACGAGGGACTTGCAGACCGAATTGATCGAGGCGTACGACACGTATCAGTTCCATCACGTGTACCACAAGGTCCATAACTTCTGCAGCGGTGAGCTCGGAGGTTTTTATCTGGATGTGATTAAGGATCGACAGTACACCACGCAGACCAATTCGTTGGCACGACGCTCGTGTCAGACCGCGCTCTATCACATGGCAGAAGCCATCAGTCGATGGATTGCCCCTGTCCTCAGTTTTACGGCTGAGGAGATCTGGGAAAATCTTCCTGGTGAGCGCACGGAGTCGGTGTTTCTCGCTGAGTGGTATGCGTTGCCCGCTACCGACGAAAGCAGTGCCATGGGCGATGCGTTTTGGACAACGTGCTTGGCCGTTCGTCAGGACGTTAACAAGGCAATGGAAGCCGAGCGCGGTGCGGGCAATATTCGTGGATCCCTCGATGCAAGCGTTGTGCTTTATGTGTCCGACGACCTCAATGCATCGCTGGCCACTTTGGGGGACGAGCTGCGGTTTGTTCTTATCACCTCCGGCGCTGAACTCGCACCTATCGCTGACGCCCCCGCGGACGCCCAGATCGGTGAGGTTGACGGATTAAAGGTGGTTGTTAGTGCCAGTGAGGCTGAGAAGTGCGAGCGTTGCTGGCACCGGCGTGACGACGTCGGTTCGCATGCTGAGCATGCAACCTTGTGTGGCCGCTGTGTCTCCAACGTCGCCGGCGATGGTGAGACACGGTACTTTGCCTAGGCTATCAAGGAGTAGATCTAAAGCGGTTATTAACGTGCCATTTGAAGCAGCGAGTGCCTGATGTAATGGGCAGTGTTTGTGACCCTAAAGAGACCTGAAACTTGATATGAGTGAATCCCAGAAAAGTCCAAGTGGCGAAGAGGTGGAAACCAAACCCCTGATGGGTCGACTGCTATCCAACCCTTGGCTTGGCTTTTTGTTGGCCGCAGTGGTCATTGGCCTAGACCAATACACGAAAGCCTGGGCAAGCACAGCGCTTCAATATCGCGTACCCGTTGAGATCACCTCGTGGTTCGATCTAATGCTGGCTCATAACACGGGCGCAGCCTTTAGCTTCTTAGCCAGCGCCGGCGGTTGGCAGCGATGGTTTCTCGCTGGCGTTGCCTTAGCAGTCAGCGTCGTTGTGAGCGTATGGCTCACACGACTCAAGCGCTCCGAGCAGTTGCTCGGTATCGCCCTGGGTTTGGTTCTGGGTGGTGGCTTGGGGAATTTAATCGACCGGGTAAGCCTCGGTTACGTCGTCGATTTTATTTCTTGGCACTACAACGATTGGTATTGGCCTGCCTTCAATATTGCAGATTCGGCCATTTGCCTCGGTGCCGTGTTGCTGGTTTGGGATAGCTTCTTTGGTGAATCGAGCGGACAGGTAGACAAGTAAGCAGGTAAGTATGACAAGCGATCTTCACATCACAGAGAACACCAAGGTCTCACTCAATTTTTCGATCACGCTCGATACCGGCGAAGTTGTCGATAGCAATTTTGATCGCGAGCCAGCGAGCTTTGTCATGGGTGATGGTTCGTTATTGCCGGGCTTTGAGGCCTGTCTGGTAGGGATGAAAGGGGGCGAAGAGGGCGTTTTCACCATTAATCCCGAGCAGGGTTTTGGTGAGCCTCAGGAAGCGAACTATCAGGACATACCGCGTCATACATTCAGTAACGACTCGGAGCTGGAGGTCGGTATGGTGTTTTCGTTTGCCGATGCAGCAGGTGGCGAACTCCCGGGTGTTGTTGACTCTTTCGACGAGGACACAGTCCGTGTTAACTTCAATCACCCACTCGCGGGACGCACCCTCAGGTTTGAGGTGAAAATCGACCGCGTGGAACCAGCGGAGTTGCACTGATGACAGTGATGCTTGCCAACCCGCGCGGATTTTGTGCCGGTGTTGATCGGGCCATCGACATCGTTAACCGCGCGCTTGAAGTTTTTGGACAGCCCATTTACGTACGCCACGAAGTTGTGC
>CAJXZI010000177.1 GCA_913063005.1 uncultured Halieaceae bacterium
GCTACTCGGTAGATCATCAAGCTACTAATTGGCGAGCCGTAGACCTACTCGGTTTCACAAACCAGTTTTGCCTTGACCTCACCCACAACAGCCAGATTCATTTTGGCTCGTCCTTCCATGCCACCCTGAACCTCACAGGCCTGCAGCGTATCCTGAACGATGGACTTCACCACCTCGGCGAACTCCTCCGTGTTTAAGTCAACAAGTTGAGTCACTGGAGCATCTGCGCCCTCTTCTGAGAGCGCCTTGTATTGCGTTGACCATGAAGAAATCCACCAGCGACCGTCCATAAAGAGCAGCGAAATACTATTGAAACCGCCTCCGTAGGCATCGCCCTCGGGTTCGGTCTTCATCTCAAACTCGCTCCACACGTGGGCCACATTGCCGAATTGCTCGACCTTCCTGTCGACTTCAAACTCGAAAAATGGTGTCTCATACGGACTCACAATCGACGCTTGCTCGGTTTTAAAGTCGTGCTGCTGAACAGTGCCATCCAAAAAAAACTTCGTTATCGCCGCATCCGGAGTATGAATATTCTCGTCTCGCTCAGCGTCGTAAACAAAACCAACCGGGCCCGAGATGACCTCGTAGTAGGCGTCAATGATGGCATCCACGGAGGCCGTATCATCGGCTATGGTTGAGAAACTGAGGGGTGTCAGAGACAAGATAAACGAGACCCTGATCCAACATCTTCGGATGATTGAAAGTCTAGAAAGCGGCGATACCGGTTTGTGAGCGCCCCAGAATAAGTGCGTGAATATCATGTGTACCCTCGTAGGTATTGACCACCTCGAGATTAACCATATGTCTCATGACTGGGTATTGATCAGAAATGCCATTGCCACCCAACATATCGCGAGCAGTACGCGCTATCTCCAGTGCTTTGCCACAAGAGTTCCGTTTTATCAGACTAATCAAATCGGGCGAGATCTCACCTTCGGTCAACATCTGACCAGCTCGCAGACATGACTGCAAACCGATGGCAATTTCTGTTTGCATATCAGCCAGTTTTTTCTGAATCAGCTGGGTGGCCGCAAGTGGCTTACCAAACTGTTTTCTGTCGAGCGTGTAGTCACGAGCTGCATGCCAGCAGGTTTCTGCAGCGCCCAATGTGCCCCAGGCAATCCCGTAGCGCGCATTATTCAGACACCCGAATGGCCCCTTCAGTCCCGACACATTGGGAAGCAAATTTTCCTCAGGCACAAAGACGTCATCCATCACAATTTCGCCTGTAATAGACGCGCGTAGAGCCAATTTCCCCTCAATTTTAGGTGCAGAAAGACCTTGCATACCTTTCTCGAGGATAAAACCACGAATGACACCATCATCCGTTTTCGCCCAAACCACAAAAACATCAGCGATCGGGCTATTCGAGATCCACATCTTCGCACCGGTTAGGCGGTATCCACCGTCTGCCGATCGAGCGCGCGTAATCATTCCGCCAGGGTCTGACCCGTGATCAGGTTCCGTAAGTCCAAAGCAGCCTATCCACTCACCTGTGGCAAGTTTAGGGAGATACTTTTCACGCTGCGCATCATTGCCGTAAGCATAGATGGGATACATCACTAGTGATGACTGAACACTCAACATCGAACGGTAGCCTGAATCCACTCGCTCAACTTCGCGCGCAATGAGGCCGTAGCTCACATAATCGACACCGGGACAGCCGTACCCTTCGATAGTGGGGCCTAGCAACCCTACCTCACCCATTTCTCGGAAAATTTCAGGGTCCGTCTCTTCACTTCTAAAAGCCGCAGTGACGCGTGGAGCCAATCGATCTTGCGCATATTGGCGAGCAGACTCTCTCACCATGCGCTGCTCTTCGGTCAACTGTGCATCAAGCTCGAACGGGTCTTCCCAATTGAGTTTTGTCCAATGTGTCGCTGCCACCGTCGACCACTCCTTTTCCCAAAAGTTGTAGGTTAATTTATTGGCCTACCGAGGCCAATGGCACGAGTCAGAACCTAACCCGCTGTGGGTGTTACGACATTAGTCTGCAACCGTAACCTACCAGCGCAAAAGGTGACGCGAAACGCAGAAAACGTCCCGCGTCACTCGCGTTTTCATTTTTAGGTTATTTGTTTCACGTATGATTGTGGGACACTCAGGGCCCGTAATCAGATGTCTCGAACGCCATCATGCTCACAAACAAACGCATTCTCCTTAGCCAACTCCCCACCGACAAACTGACTCACGATTGTTTTAGTTCGGACGAAGTTCCCGTCACGGCTCCAGCGAATGGTGAGGTAGTCATCAAAACGCTCATTTTGTCGCAAGACGCTGCAAATCGTGCCTGGATGCAAGGGGCCACCTATCGCAGCGCGCTTGCCGGTGGAGACGTCATGGCGAGCTATGGCATTGGCGAGGTGATTGAGTCCAGCCATGCTTCGTGGGTAGAAGGCGATTTAGTGATGGCTGATGTTGGCTGGCAGGAGTATGCGACGGTCAATGGTGACGAAGTCACTGGGGTGCCAGATCATGACGGCCCACTCAGCCACGGACTCTCTTTGCTTGGCGTTGCTGGTCTCACGGCGTATCACGGGCTCATCAATGTGGCTGGTATACACGCAGGCGAGACTTTACTGGTTTCAGCCGCAGCGGGCTCCGTGGGCTCCATTGTGGGTCAAATTGGGCGGATTAAAGGCGCTCGTGTCATTGGCGTAGCCGGTGGCGACGAAAAGTGTCGTTGGGTAGAGCGCGAACTCGGCTTCGACGCCTGCGTAAATTACAAAAGCACTGAGCAGTCGCTCCGTGATCAGCTCCAAGGCGTCGCGCCTAACGGTATCGATGTCTACTTTGATAATACCGGCGGTGACATCCTGCAAACGGCTTTGTTTGCCATGAACATGAAAGGTCGCGTCGCCTGCTGTGGGGCCGTATCAATGTATGATGGCAAACCAAAGCCCGGACCCTTTGGTGTGCCCGGCCTACTAGTAACAAAGCGGCTTCGCATGGAGGGATTTATTGTCAGCGACTACGCACATCTTGACGCTGATGCCACTCACGACCTGTCGCTCTGGGCGAGCCAAGGCGAGCTCAAAATTGTCGAGGATATTCTTGAAGGTTTAGAGCAGGCGCCCGCAGGTCTTATTGGACTATTGGCCGGTGAAAATCGCGGTAAACGAATGATCCGCGTTGCGTAAAATGTAGCGCACTCGGATATGGTATTTTGGCAAAAAAGACAAGGGGATTCTCATGGCTACACCTGAAACGGTCGCACTACCCGAAGAGGTAGCAGAAATTGAGGCGCTGATCGAGCGCGCACGCGTTGCGCAAGCGGCGATTGCTGATTACACGCAAGAACAGGTAGACGAGCTCATTAAAGCCATGGTGTGGTCGTGTGCTCAGCCCGGTGTGGCTGAAGAGCTCGCGCAACAAACGCTCGATGAGACTCAGCTCGGGGACTACAACGGTAAGTTCGCTAAGATATCTGTCAAAACCCGCGCAACACTTATGGACATCCTCCCGGACAAATCAGTGGGTGTCATCGAAGAGGACCTCGAGCGCAACATCATCAAGATTTGTAAGCCGGTTGGCGTTATTGGCGCCCTGTCCCCCTCGACGAATCCCGAGGCAACGCCCGTCATCAAGAGTATCAATGCAGTCAAAGGCCGCAATGCCATCGTGATCGCACCTCACCCTCGTGCGAAATTTATCAATATGACCATCGTCAACAAGATGCGCGACGCCCTCGTGAAGATGGGTGCACCAGCGGACCTCGTTCAAACCATGGCTCAGCCATCCATTGGTAAGACTGAAGAATTGATGCGTCAGTGTGACCGTATCCTCGCAACCGGCGGCCCCGGTATGGTCACTGCGGCCTACTCAAGTGGTACACCTGCGCTCGGCGTCGGTGCCGGCAATGCCGTTATTACGGTGGACGACACGGCGGACCTCGCAGACACCGCTGAAAAAATTCGCATATCCAAAACGTTGGATCTGGCCGCGTCCTGCTCATCGGACAACTCAGTCATTGCTTTCGAGAGTATCTATGATGAGCTGATGGCCAATCTTGTCGCTGAGGGTGGCTATGTCGCGTCAAGCGACGAAGCCGACAAAATTGCGGCAGTTCTGTGGCATGACGGCGCACTCAACACAGCCGCCGTGGTCAAACAGCCGCAAGTACTCGCCGAGATGTCAGGTTTTAGCATTCCAGAAGACCGAAAGTTCATCATCGTCCCTTACGAGGGCGTTGGTCGTGAATACCCCTTCTCAGGCGAAAAGCTCTCCGCTGTCATGGCCTATTACAAAGTGGCTGACATCAACGAGGCAGTAGCCCTGACAAACGCAATTCAAGAGTACCAGGGCATGGGTCACTCCTGCGGCATCTACTCGACCAGCGATGACAACATCATCACCTTAGCGAGCGGCACCAAAACCTCGCGCGTGATGGTGAATCAGCCTCAGGCACCCTCGAATAGCGGTAACTTATGGAACGGTATGCGCCAGACGTTCTCCTTGGGCTGCGGAAGTTGGGGTGGCAACTCAACCAACGAGAACATCAACTGGGAGCATTTGGTGAATATCACTTGGGTGTCGAAGCCACTCAAAGAAGCCAAAACGCTTCCCAGTGACGACGAATTATTTGGCGGCGTCATCGCAAAGTTAGGCTAGCTTTTGTACCGCGCTGTGAGATCAGCCATGGCGCGATCTTTACGCCGTCCTGCGTTCCCGATTTCCAAGTCGTCCGCTCACAAAAGCGTACCTATGGCTCTGTTGCTACGGTACTTAAGCGTGGGCGCTGCCGCGAGAGATGGCGTCAATGCCGATGACTGATTCCGGCGAGTTAGCAAGCATCACTCGCTCACTCGATCTGTGCTGCAATCGGTTGGATGATCTCGTCCCAGCCGTCTATCGCCGTTTCTTTGAGCTAGACTCGAGCGCAGCAAGCCTTATGGCTTACTCAGACGAGCACATGCGCGGTCG
>CAJXZI010000178.1 GCA_913063005.1 uncultured Halieaceae bacterium
GAGCAGAATACCCTCCATCGCGAATTGATAAAGCTGCGACGGGTGACGTGCTAGCCCCGCGGGATCATTGGGAAAAACCATTGCCCAAGGTACGTCAGCCGGGCGACCCCACAACTCCTGATTAATAAAGTTCCCGAGACGTCCTAGGGCCAGGCCCACGGGCGCCAACGGCGCAATGAAGTCGACAAGAGCGCCAAATTCTATTTTGTGATTTCGGCACAACAACCACATCGCAATCACGACACCGAGGAATCCGCCGTGGAACGCCATACCGCCCTCCCAAATACGAAAGACCCTAAGTGGATCTTCAAGCAAAGACCCCGAGCCATAAAAGAGCGCATAACCAACACGACCGCCTACAATGATGCCGAGAGCCGCATAGAAAATCAGATCATCAATTTGCGATTCTTTAATGGGGGAGTTCGGCAATTGCGCTCGCTGCTTACCTAGCCACCAGGCAAAAACGAGGCCACCCACGTAGGTCAAGCCGTACCAGTAGATTGTGATAGGGCCAAGCGCGAGTGCTACAGGATCGATATTGGGATAATTAATCATCTTCTAACTCAAACGTGCCAGGGACGGGGGGGAGTTACTAGCGCTTTCGACGGCGACGGCGCGAGTTCGATTTTGGCTTGCCGCTGGAGCTGGGTAGTGTCAGCGGGGATAACTCGGACAGCGCAGATCGATAGACCTGTTGCTTAAAGTCGACGACCGATGAAATGGGATACCAGTAACTCACCCATTGCCAGTCTTTGAATTCCGGCTTCTCATCGCAATCGAGACGAACCGCATCGTCAGGCGCGTCGAGTCGGAGCAAAAACCACTTTTGCTTCTGTCCAATACAAATAGGCGTCTCATGCTTGCGAATATACTTTGAGGGCAGGCGGTACCGCAGCCAACCGTTTGTAACGCCGAGAACCGTAACGTGCTCAGGTAGTAAGCCGATTTCTTCCCGAAGCTCGCGAAACATCGCCTGCTCGGGGCTCTCATCTCCGTTAATGCCACCTTGAGGAAACTGCCAAGAATCTCGACCTTTTACTCGCTTTCCCCAAAGCACCTGCCCGCTTTGGTTAGTTACGATGATGCCAACGTTTGGGCGAAAACCCGCCTCATCGATGAACCTATCTTTTTCTGATGTACTCACAGACACCCTTTTTAATACGATGCTTAAACGGCAAAACGTATATGCACTGAACTCTGATACCTGTAGTGTCCCACATCGTGCGCCGCTACGCTTACTCGACGTCGAGTAAACAGTGCTTTTTTATTGCCGCCCTGAGCTCGGTATTGGGTTACCGTGCGCCCAAGCTGATAACCAAACACCTAGGAACACTTATGAGTCTCGCGCTCTTCGACCTTGACAACACGCTGATCGCCGGTGACTCAGACCACCTGTGGGGTGACTTTTTAGTCGCTCAGGGGCGTGTAGATGCCCGCGAACACAAGGCGCTGAACGCACATTTTTATGAGCAGTACAAACAAGGCGAGCTCGATATCGACGAGTACTTAGCTTTCGCCTTGGGCCCGATGACCGGTATGACGCCGGAAAGTCTAGCCCCTCTGCAGCGCCAATTCGTTCGCGAGCACATCGAACCCATTTTGCTCGACGCCGCTTTCGACCTTTTGCAGAAACACCGCGTCTTGGGAGACACGATTGTGATCATAACAGCGACGAATGTCCTAGTTACCCAACCCATTGCTAACCGGTTAGGTGTCGAACACTTAATTGGCTGCGAAGCAGAGATTGTGCATGGGCAATATAGCGGAAAGCCCACAGGAGTACCCTCGTTCGCAGAAGGCAAGGTGTCGCGCATCCAAACTTGGTGCGATGAGAACAATCAGTCTATGGAAAACGCTGTTTTTTACAGCGACTCGCACAACGACTTACCCCTCCTGAGAGCAGTAGATCGACCCGTTGCCGTGGATCCCGATGATCGCCTTCGCGACGAAGCCTCAAACCACGGGTGGGAAATTATTTCGCTGAGAGGTTAGTCCTCCTCGTCACAAAATTGCTCGTATTCCTCGGCAGACATCAGCGCATCGAGTTCACCCATATCCTCAGGCTGAAGCTTAAAGAACCATCCGTCATTGAACGCGTCGGCGTTAACGGTTTCGGGTGCATCCTCAAGCGCTTCATTCGTTGCGATAACCTCGCCGGTAACAGGCGCGTAAATATCGGAAGCTGCTTTTACTGACTCAACAACACCGGCCTGGTCTCCTGCTGCTATGGAATCACCGACCTCAGGTGTTTCCACATATACGACGTCACCCAGCGCGTCTTGCGCATGTTCTGTAATACCGACAGTAACCGTTCCGTCTTCTTCACGGCGGACCCACTCGTGGGTCTTTGCATAGTAAAGCTCAGAGGGGTTCTGGCTCATGAATGGTTTCCTCAAAATCAGTTAAATTACTTGTCGTCGCAATTGTAATCATACAAACGAGAATTATCAGGCTAAGGATTACCAATCAGACTACTTTTAATAGTACTCGCCTTATGACGGGGCTCTTTACCGGGCTTTATCTCGAAGCACGCATCTTGTTATGAATGCGGAATGGCGCCTCTCCTACCACGAACCCCTCTGTGGAGCTTTTGGCACTTTTTGTGGGGCTGGCTATGGGGTTGGCCCTTAAGAGTTATGTAGCTAGCCCTTCAGGCTTTTTTCGAAGCTCCGAGCGCCCGAAAACAAACCCCTCTTCAAGCTCACTTCAGAGGGGGGCACGCCTACCGCCCCCCAACAGCCTGCTGAATAAACCAACGCTTAGCCATAGGCAAAGCGTCGACGGCGCTTAACCCGGCGTTTCGCATCATAGTGATCGCAGGGTTGCGACTACCAAAGCCCCACTTAAAGGCCTGCATGGCTGCCATCATCGCCAGATTGTCGCCTTTGCGCTGACGCTCGTAGCGTTTTAGCACCGAAGGTGCCCACCAGGTTGCACCGCGGCTATGCGCGAAGCTCACCTCAGTGGCTAGAACCTGTGCATCCGACAAACCCAAATTGATTCCCTGACCCGCGAGTGGATGAATCGCATGCGCTGCATCACCAACGAGCACAAAACGATCGCTCAAATAATCGACCGCATGGCATTGAACAAGTGGGAACAGCTGGCGCTCACTCACCTCGGTCACCAAGGGACCCCGGCCGCCCAGCGCTAGATTCAGTCCCCTCAAAAACGCTTGATCATCCGCGTCGATCCACGTTTGCGCCTCACTATCATCAAGCGACCAGACAATGGAACACAGGTCATTTTCGGCGAGGGGTAGCAGGGCTAAAGGACCTGTTGGGAGGAAGGCCTGCCAGCAGGCAGAGGAATGTTCGGGCGCCACGCGCACGGTTGCCACAATCGCTTTTTGCCCATACGACCACTGGCGCGTGCGAATGCCGGCAAGTTCGCGGCTTACCGATCGACCTCCATCTGCGCCAATAACGAGTTGGGCGTGAATTTCGTCTCCCTCCCGGGGAACCACTCTCACATGCGTCGTGGTGAAATCTAAGTCCGCCAACCAAGTATCCCACTGGATCGCTATATTGGGTGTTTGATTAACCCGATTCACCAAGGCATCGGTGGTTACCGTTGATTCAACAATGTAGCCAAGGGCGTCGAGCGAAAGCGACCCTGCATCAAACTCGATAAGCCCTGTTCCCTCAGAGTCCCAAACCACCATGTCCGTGTAGGGTCCAATGCGACCACCCTCACACATTGACTGCCACGCATCGAGCTCTGATAGAAATTGAGTTGAAGCAGGTGTAAGCGCGGTAACGCGACGCGACCAGTCCGATAACTCGCGATTACCAGAGGGCTGGGCGTGTGCCGCCTGTGCGTCTAACACCAATATATTCAGCTTGGTCGCAGCAAGCGCCAAAGCCGCTGACAGACCGACAACGCCTGCACCAACAATGACAATATCGACTGGTTTTTGGGACATGACTACCGCTTACCCATACCAAATTGCGCAACACGCCGTTTAGCGCCAGTGGAAAGATCAAGCATCGACAACCCAACGCTCGCCGCGCTATCTATCACCAGCGAGGGCGAATCAAGCATCTCAGCCAAAAGTGACGTAGCCCCAATTGTTCGTTCGTGGTCGTCGCGACTGTTTTTAGCAAATAAAGAAAGACGCGCCACCGAATCGAACGGCGACGGCTCCTCGACTTCCGATGAGATCAACGCAGCGAGACGCGCGACATCGCGAAGCGATAAATTAAAGCCCTGCCCAGCAACGGGATGTATTGTGTGAGCGGAGTTACCCAACAACACACAACGCGACCGCACGAGCTCTCGAGCCGTCACCCGCACCAACGGCCAGCCTGTTCGCCGACCAACGCGGGTTATCTTGCCCGCGCGCCAACCAAACGCTGCTTGAAGGGCATCGATAAAATCCCCGTCACTCAGCTCCAATAATTCCGACTGCCGCTCTCTGTGGGCGCACCAGATGACGTTGTAGCGAGCACGGGATGAGGATGCATTCGGAATCGGGAGCAACGCCAAAGGACCTTCTGGGGTAAAACGCTCATAAGCGACACCACTGGCTGCGGACTCTGTCTCGCAGTTAACCGCGATAGCGAATTGCGAGGGAGCGTGATGCACTGCGCCAATCCCGAGCGCGCTCCTCAATGACGAATTTGCACCATCGGCAATCACCACAAGATCCGCTTCAATTGCGTCACCCGTGCTTAATGTAAGTCTTGGTCGGTCTCCCATTGCGTAGAAATCGACAACCTCTGCGCCCTCTAAGAGCGTCACGCCCTCGAGGGCAGCGGAGCTAACCAGAGCATGCTGCAAGACACTATTCTCAATAACCCAGCCCATAGGTTCGAGATCTTCCACAGGGTCTCGCAACGTTGCGCTTCCAAAACGAGCGCTTCGAGAGACATGAATATCTTCGATAGGTTGAGCACCCACCGACACGGCCTGCCAA
>CAJXZI010000179.1 GCA_913063005.1 uncultured Halieaceae bacterium
TCTCCCGAGGTGGGCAATACATGGTTCGTACCTACGCAGTAATCACCCAGAGATTCGGAACTGTACGCGCCCAAAAAGATGGCACCGGCGTGGGTGATTTTTTCCAACAATTTATCTGCGTCCTGCACAGCTAATTCCAGATGCTCTGGTGCAAAGCGATTCGACAATTCTGCAGCACTAGCCAGGTCATCAACTGCAATAAGCGCACCCCGGTTTTGCAAGGAAGCCTCTATTACCGATCGCCTCGGCATTTCTGGCAGCAGTACCTGAATCGCATTCGCTACTGCATCCAAGTAGGCGACGTTTGGCGAGATACAAATCGCCTGTGCCACTTCGTCATGCTCAGCTTGCGACATCAGATCGAGTGCAATCCACTTGGGATCAACAGAACCATCTGCAATGACAAAAATCTCGGACGGCCCGGCAATCATGTCGATGCCCACCTTGCCAAAAACTTGCCGCTTAGCCTCCGCGACAAACCGATTACCCGGCCCAACGATTTTATCCACAGACTCAACGGTCTCAGTGCCGTAAGCCAGCGCGGCAACCGCCTGCGCGCCACCGATTGTCACAACCTGGTCGACACCCGCCATAGAGGCTGCCGCCATCACCAGTGGATTTAGCACGCCGCCTGGCGTCGGGGCGACCATCGTCACACTGGGAACCCCCGCAACTTTTGCCGTAATGGCATTCATAAGAACGGAAGACGGGTAACTGGCTTTCCCACCGGGCACGTAAAGCCCTGCGCGCGCCATGGGGCGAATCCGCTGCCCTAACCGGCTACCGTGCTCGTCTTGAATCGACCAATCATCGGTTAGCTGCTGCTGATGATACCGCTCAATTCGAGCTGCCGCTGTTTTGAGCGCAGTATGCTCCGTGTCGCTGATCTTGCTCTCGAACTCTGCGAGGCGATCGCGATCAAAAACGAGCTCCGACATCACTGAAGCCGGGTGTTTATCGAGCCGTTGGGTAAACTCAAGCAAAGCGGCATCGCCCCTGCTTCTTACCGTGGAGATGATCTCGCTCACCGTATCAACGAGCGCGGGATCAATGACCTCCATGGGTGCCTTGAGAGCGGCAATCCTCTCATCAAAGTCAGGGGCGCAGCTGCTTAATCGTCGAATGTTAATCGTCATCAATCACCCATCCCCAAACTATCTGCCCGGGCAGAAACGGCATCTGAAATTGATGACACCAAGTCGGCGATAATTGGATTGCGAGTGCGCATTGATGCTTTATTCACAATGAGCCGCGAGGATATATCGGCAATGTGATCCCTGGGGACCATCCCGTTAGCTTTGAGGGTATTACCCGTGTCAACAATGTCCACAATTTCATCAGCAAGTCCCATGATCGGTGCCAGCTCCATAGCACCGTAGAGTTTAATAACATTAGGCTGCACGCCGCGCCTCGCGTAATGATCACGAGCGATATTGACGAACTTGGTCGCAACACGAATCTTTGCGGCCGACCGCTGCTGAGCGCTCTCGATTCCCGCGGTCATTAACCGACATCGCGCTATGTCCAGATCCAACACTTCGTACAAGCCCTCGTCACCAAACTCCATGAGAATATCTTTACCGACGACACCAACATCAGCTGCGCCGTGTCGGACATAAGTGGGCACATCCGAGCCGCGAAGCAAGACGAACGAGACACCCTCTCGCGTCGTGGGAAAGATGAGTTTACGGCTCTTTTCCATGTCCTCTAGCGGCTCGATGCCGGCAGACGAAAAGAGTGGCAGGGTCTCCTTAAGAATCCGACCTTTGGTCAGGGCGATTGTGAGCGTTTCAGTGTCTTTAGACATTGATCACCTCATTTTCCGGACGATATCAGCGCCCACAGATTGAAGTTTTTCCTCGATACGCTCGTAACCACGATCGATGTGATAGATGCGATCTACCCGCGTCTCTCCTTTCGCGGCAAGGCCTGCAATCACCAAACTAGCTGAAGCGCGAAGGTCAGACGCCATTACCGGCGCACCACTGATCTCTTCCTGCCCACGGATAATAACCGAGTGCCCGTCAACCGTGATATTGGCACCCATTCGGGACATTTCCTGCGCATGGATCAACCGATTTTCAAAAATGGTCTCGGTAATCCGCGCCACACCATCAGCTACGAGATTGAGTGCAGTAAACTGCGCTTGCATATCGGTGGGGAAGCCTGGATAGGGCGCGGTGATTACGTCAACTGATAGCGGTCGTTTACCCAACATATCTGCGGTGATCGCGTCGCCATCAACCTGCACATCCACGCCTGCGTCACGCAGTTTGTCTAGCACGAGACCAAGATGTTCAGCGTCGGCACCCTCGACTGTAATGCATCCTCCGGTGGCAGCGGCGGCAACAAGGTACGTTCCCGCCTCGATACGATCGGGCATCACCGTGTACTCACAGCTATTCAGTGACCCGACACCTCTGATGACTAACGTGTCTGTATCGTCGCCCGAAATATCGGCCCCCATCGCGCGCAGGAATCTCACAAGATCCGTTATCTCAGGCTCTCTTGCGACATTGCGCAGTATCGTCTCACCGTCGGCTAATACCGCCGCCATCAGCAAATTTTCCGTGCCGCCAACGGTGACCATCTCAAAGGTAAAATCGCAGCCCCGTAAGCCACCTTCGGTGGTCGCGACAATGTAACCGTCGCGCACATCGATTTGCGCACCCATCGCCTCAAAGCCTTTCAAATGCAGATCGACCGGCCGACTACCGATAGCGCACCCGCCGGGGAAGGAAACCTCTGCGCGGCCAAATCTCGCGAGCAAAGGCCCCATAACTAAAATCGAAGCGCGCATTGTTTTTACGAGCTCGTAGGGTGCACGACGACTATTTAAATCCAAAGCCGAAATGCAGAGGCTACCGGACTCATCAACGGCGACTTCACCTCCCAAAGCCCCCAAAAGCTCGATCATGGTCGTGATATCGTTCAGGTGAGGCACATTGTTAAGCCTCAACTCACTCGGCGTCAGCAAGCTCGCCGCAAGAATGGGCAACGCTGCATTTTTCGCGCCGGAAATAGGCACGCGACCTTGCAGCGGCTGCCCACCGCGAATAACGAAATAGTCCACGTCAGAGTGCCCGATTCAGGGTGTGTTCGCGACGATATTTACCGCGTGAAGCGCACCTGAACGGATAAACTCGTTAAGCGGCGCATAGACCTTCTGCTGGCGGGCGACAGGCCTGAGCCCCTCAAACAACTCGCTCGTAACGGTAACCTGGCAGTGTGATCCGTCTAACTGAACGTCGATATCAGCCCCGGGAAATGCATTCTCTAGCGCGTTAGTGATGATTGTCTCATTCATCATCGAGGTCCTCCGGTAGGTTAGCCGCCACATTCCACTCGGCCACCACTCGCCCTACGTCACCATTCGCGGCCTTAGCAGCTGAAGCAAATTGATTCTGGTAGATCTGCCCCAGATTAATGTCTTCGACAATGAGATTGCGCAGTCGCCACGAGCCGTCCCTGCGTTTACCCATTTGGTATCTGATCGTATAAGTCTGATCACCTGATCCATAAACCAGTTGCGTAATCGATGCTGATCGCGCTGTGGGGTCTATATCATCTCCATCAACAATTTCGAACTTGGACCCGCTGAAGGCCAGCAGCCCCTTCGCATAGGTTCGGATAAGACCCGACTTGATAATGTCGGTGAATGCCTCGAGTTGCGCGCGTAATGCTTTTTTTCCATCCGCATCAAGACGCTTGTATCGCGCGTTTGAGGCGTATTCTCCCATCACTCCTTTGGCAAAACCCCGCCAGTCAATCGTAGCGTCAAGTACCGCGCCAATTTCACCGTAAAAACGATCAGGGTCTTCATCGAAGTAATCTGGCGCACCTTCAATGATGGTCATTATCTGCGTTGTGGTGAACTCAATAATAGGTTTGGGTGCCTGATCGTTGACCTGCGCGCCACTGGGCAAAGCCAACATCGTGAGGACCAATGTCATAAATCCTTTTACGAATACCGCCGAGACTTTCATATTTTTCCTTACTAAATACCCTGATTCCCGAGCTTCTCGAGATGATCGACGTTGTTAAAGCGTTGAGGAGCGTTCTAACGTCGGTCGGTTCGCGTATGATACCCGATCGCTCGGATTTCGAGGCGAGTTTAAACGATCAAGGTGTACCATTACCCAAATGTTAGACATGTTTTTTATTGTTGCCGGACTGATTGGGCTCGTTTGGAGTTCGGATAAGTTCGTTGACGGCGCCGCGGCGATCGCGAGCCTCGCTGGCCTGTCACCCTTGTTGATCGGTTTAACGATTGTCTCGTTTGGCACATCCGCACCTGAGATCGTCGTATCGATTATCGCCTCTCTGTCAGGGTCCGGCGAGCTGGCTGTGGGCAATGCATTGGGCTCAAATATCACCAATACTGGATTAGTGTTAGGGGTCACCCTAATCATCAAAGCGATGTCCATCGACGCATCAACGATGCGAAGAGAACTCCCACAGATGCTTGGTGCCACGCTGTTAGCCGGCGCACTGATAATTGATGGCACTTTGTCCGTTTTGGACGGACTGGTGTTAATTGGCGCGCTGATTCTTTTCCTATTCCTGTTAGCGAGGCGCGATGACGACCAAAAACGGGAATTGCAAGAACCCTACACCACGTCGCCCCTCGGTGCTTGGCTCAATTTTTTGGGCGGCCTGACGCTGCTGGTCATCTCTTCGAGAGTATTAGTGATTGGCGCAGTTAACATCGCGACGTCGCTAGGGGTGTCGGAGCTCATCGTGGGTTTGACGATCGTGGCTATCGGGACGAGCCTCCCAGAGTTAGCGGCGTCAGTTATGAGTGCGGTCAAAGGACACGCAGACATAGCACTGGGAGCTATCGTTGGCAGCAATATTTTTAACCTACTGATCGTGCTACCCGTGCCTGGTCTGCTGGGACC
>CAJXZI010000180.1 GCA_913063005.1 uncultured Halieaceae bacterium
GATAGGCACGTCTCTTGAATTGCCCGCGCCTGTGATGGCCCGAGCTAGTGATGGCCCGAGCCAGTGATGGATAGTTTCGATAATGGATAACAACCCACAACACACTTTTTGGACTTGGGCGCTTAAGCGCTATGACGACCCCGGACTGCGCGAGTGTTTACTGGCGTTGCAGGAGTCTTGTGGCTTGGTCGTCGTCGAGGCCTTATTTTTTGCATGGCTTGCGGAGCAAGGTCGGCAGCTCGAGTTTGCGGAAGCACGACGTATGGAGGAAGTTATCACTCCCTGGGTAGACAAGGTGTTACTGCCCCTGAGGCGCCAGCGGGTTGAGTGGACCAACAACAAAGAAACTGAGTCGCTTCGCCGCGAAGCTTTGAGGCTGGAGTTGGAGGCCGAAAAAACGCTGGCAGAGCTATTTTGGGAGACGTTCGAACCACCGCTTGGTGAAGCTCGTCCGGTTGCCTACCGCCTCAATCTCAGTTTAATAACGTCATTGTCATGCTCTGATGATCTTGATCGGCTGATTGCCGCTTTTGAGCGGTAGCCACGCTGTTTTGAGGCGCGTAGTATGCGTGCTTCATTTACCAACACACAGGACAACCTGCCATGTTTAAAGCGAGTAATTTCTCGGGAGTTAAATTTCGGTCCGCAGCGCTAGCCGCTCTGATTGGCTTGGGCTTGGTCGCTTGTGAGCAACCAACGGAGTCGACTGAAATGAATTTAGAGAGTCAAGATCAGCGCGTGAGCTACGGCATTGCTTTGAATATGGGTCGCAGAATGAAGGCTGAAGGCGTACCGCTTGATGCTGATGCTTTCGCAGCGGGTATCCGCGATGCTGTCTCGGGCGCAGAAGCGAAGATGACTGATGAAGAAATCAATGCTGAAATGATGGCAATGCAGGAAAAGATGCAGGCTGAGCAAGAGGCAGAAATGCAGGCCGCTGCATCGGCGAACATTGAAGTAGGCCAAGCCTACCTCGCGGAAAATGCGAGTGCCGAGGGTGTGCAAGTGACTGCCAGCGGTCTTCAGTATCGCGTGGTGAAGGAAGGCACGGGAGCTAAGCCAACGTCAGCCGATTCGGTCGAGGTACATTACGAGGGACGCTTAATTAATGGGACTGTTTTCGACAGTAGTTACAGTCGTGGCCAGCCTGTCACCTTTGGCGTTACTCAAGTAATACCTGGGTGGACGGAAGCGCTGCAACTAATGAGTGAGGGCGCTGAGTACGAGCTCACTATTCCTTCGGAGCTCGCCTATGGCGCGGGCGGTGCTGGCGGTGCAATTGGCCCCAACGAAGTGCTGATTTTCAAAGTTGAGTTGCTATCGGTTGTTGGTGCAGACAGCTAAATTGTGACGACGAGACAACGGTAGGTTTTCCTGCCGTTGTCCACTCCTTTTGCCTATTACTGTCGATACTGCGAATAAAACGTCTCTAAGAAGGCTTCAAAGGTCGACGTATCGTTGCTCTCTATTTCGCGTTGCTTGCGAAGTGAAGCGATCGCTTCGTCTGCAAGTTGGGTTCTTGTGTTTTGCGGAATAGCCGCGTCTCTAAACATCTGATTCCATTTCTCAGAGTACTGTCCCATTAGCGTCGAGTAGTCGAGCTGATTTTCTCTCAGTTCGCGGACAACGCGCGCGGACGGCGTTTCTTGGTCCCCGAGGACTCGGGCCTGTGCAGATTTAACAGCGTCTGCATGCCGCCTTGTGTTATTCGCGCTGTCTAGAAGCTCCGCAGTAGCCATCATCGAGCTCAATATCGGTTGTGATGCGTCTGCTAGCGATTGCTCGCCGTTATTTGCCGTTATGAGCCGCAGTGAAGGATCGCGTCCATGATTTAGGGCGCGCTGATTGTTCTCGTCATCAATTTTCCTAGAGTCTGGCGTGCATTTTGGGCTGTCCTCGAGAAGGCAGTTCAGCAAAAAAGTATCGACCAGTGCGGTGGTCTCCACGTCGATACCGAGAGGGGTGAATGGGTTGACGTCTAAACAGCGAACCTCAACGTACTCAATGCCCCTTGCATCAAGCGCTCTTACTGGCGCCTCGCCCGACTGCGTTACCCGCTTGGGACGAATTGCGCTGTAGAACTCGTTTTCGATCTGCAGAAGACCGTGATTCAACTGAAGCATCTCCCCGTCGCGAGTTGTGGGTAGCGATGCGTAGCTCTCGTGGGGTTCCACGATTGCCTCGGTGAGCGTTTGTATGTAAGTCGCCAGTTGGTTGTAACAAACTTGCAGACCGTCCTGAGCTGAACTGGTGTAGCCTAAGTCGCCCATGCGCAGGGAAGTTGCGTGATTGCTAAGTAGTGTTTCTTTTTGATCCGTTACCAGATGGGCTGGCGCCTGCCCCGATATGAAAGATCGACTGATCGCGGGAGAGCTTCCGGTCAAATAATTCAACAGCCATAGGCGCCGTTGAAAGTTGCGAATGAGCGCTAAATAGCCTTCTGTGCGCCAATCTTTGATGGATAAGTCACTTTTAGACTGTGCTCGCGACTGCTCCCAGAATGTGTCCGGGAGGGAAAAATTATAGTGAATCCCTGCAATCGCCTGCATGGCTCTGCCGTAGCGAGCACCGAGGCCGTTGCGGTAAACACGCTTCATCGTTCCCACGTTGGAGGAGCCATAGTGAGCGATGGGAATGTCGCCTTCGCCGGTTAGCTCGCCGGGCATGCTCGCGCTCCAAATCATTTCATTGGGGAGTGACTGCGATGTGTAGGCGTGTAAATGGAATAACTCTTCGAGAGCCCGCTCGGGCGTGTCATGTACACCCGTAATGAACTCGAGCAATGCCTCTGAATAATCCGTCGTTATGGCACTGTGAGTGAGTGCTGATCCCAGTGCAGTGGGGTGTTCAAGTTGCGAGATACGATGGGTGTCGCGCGTTACACGCAAGCCTTCTTTCTCAATGCCACGCCGGGCGACGAGAAATGAATTTTCTCGTGCTTGAGCCAACAAGTCTTTGAACGCCTCGGCCGTCATGATGTACTACCTTAATTATCATTGGGGTCTTGTACGTTTGTCACATTGATCGGATCGACGCGTCAAGATGATCGGCAGTTTACGCGTAATGGTGTAACTTGGTACAGCGAATAACCATGAAATTCGTGAGGCGGCGATATGGATTTTGAGCAGTGGTTGAAGATACTTGCGGGAGACGGCGGATCCGATCTCTACTTGACGACGGGCGCACCACCGAGCGCTAAATTCTCCGGTGAAATGCGTGCTTTGTCAGATATCCCGCTCGCTCCGGGTCAAACGCGGACACTCGCTTACGAACTTATGGATGAACAGCAGGCGCGTGAGTTTGACGAGAAATTAGAGATGAATTTGGCCATATCACTCGCAGGTGTAGGTCGTTTTCGAATCAATATTTTTAAACAGCGTAACGAAGTCGGCATGGTTGCCCGTTACATCGTCGTGGATATTCCTGCTATGGAGCAGTTGGGCTTGCCCTCGATCGCAGCTGACCTGATAAGGGCAAAGCGAGGCCTCGTACTGGTGGTTGGTGCAACGGGGTCCGGTAAGTCGACAACATTGGCGTCGCTGATCGACCATCGGAACCGTTCGACGGGAGGCCATATTGTGACCATAGAAGACCCTGTCGAGTTCATCCATTCACACAAGAAATCTATTGTGAATCAACGCGAATTGGGGGTGGATACGCGAAGCTGGGAGGCGGCGCTGAAGAACACGTTGCGGCAAGCACCTGATGTCATTTATATCGGTGAGATTCGTGACAGAGCGACCATGGAGTATGCGATTTCATTTGCCGAAACGGGCCACCTCTGCGTTTCGACTTTGCACGCAAACAATGCGAATCAAGCGCTCGAACGTATCGTAAACTTTTTTCCTGAGGAGAGGCGCCCTCAGCTACTTATGGACCTCTCTCTCAATCTCTTAGGCATCATGTCTCAGCGATTAATCCCAACCATGGCAGGAGGTCGCTGTGCAGCGATAGAGGTGCTTTTAGCATCACCCCTTATCAAAGATTTGATTCTTCAGGGCGATATTCATGCGCTAAAGGAGGTGATGGAGAAATCCATTGATCAGGGCATGAAAACCTTTGATCAGGCACTCATCGCTCTGTACCACAGTGGAAAAATTTCAGAGGAGGAGGCGCTTCGAAACGCTGACTCTGTCAACAATGTACGGCTTAAGATAAAGCCCGCAAAAGACGGTGCGGCTTCTGGCGGCATCAGCGGGCTGTCACTTCAGGACAGCGATTGACCAGGGACTAGAGGAGGCGCTTCGAAACGCTGACTCTGTCAACAACGTACGTCTTAAGTTAAAGCTCGTAAAAGACGGCGCAGCGTCAAGTGGCATCAGTGGATTGTCGCTTTAGTACAGTGACTGATTAGATGCCAGAGGTTGCGATTGATAGCGGGTTAACTGGTCCAGTGTAAGGTCGGTTACGGGGCGCGGGGCAGGGCCGGGTACGTGGCGCAGGAGATAGCAGCTTACGGGTGCATGAGGTAGCGCGTTACACTGCGCAGGGTGCAACCTATCTCGGGGCGTAGGGCAGCTGCTAGAGACACACAGCTTGGGCCGCTAAGCGCCCAAGGTTAATTGACCTGAAACTCAGTGGTGCCCGTGTGGACAAGGCAGCAATGCACTGCAGAGAGCGAAGCGATGGCCTGCAAAGGACGAAACGACACCGCGCATAAAGCAAAGTACTGTCCTGCAAAAAGCGCCGTGGTGAACAGTCGGGAACACGGCTTAGCTGTTGAGCTCAGTAAGCAGCGTATCAATGACTCTTTCGAGCTGTTTAAGGGTGCTGCATTCTGCGGCGACATCACAGTTCCGCATGACGCCTGCCATCTCTGAATCGCCTGTGCTCCAGCTGCGCTGACTCTCGGGGTTCAGCCAGATCAGCTGGCGGCACTTTGAGCGAATCTCAGCCAATA
>CAJXZI010000181.1 GCA_913063005.1 uncultured Halieaceae bacterium
CTCTCGGGGTTCAGCCAGATCAGCTGGCGGCACTTTGAGCGAATCTCAGCCAATAAATCCAGTCTAGGGTCTGTGTTGTTGTTTCGCGCATCACCCAGAACGATCACTGTGGTTACGCGGTTGATATCCGCCATGGCCAAATTGGCGAAGTCCTCGAACGCTCTCGCATAATCGGTGGCGCCACCATATTTCAAATTCACGCGCTCGATCGCTATTTCAACGGGCAGTGCTCGAAGGGTCTCGGTCACCTCGCCCAGATTAGAGGAGAAGGCAAAGCTGCGCGTTCTCGGCAAGATGTCTTGCAACGAGTGTACGAAGAGCAGTAAAAATTTTGCGTAGGCAGCGACAGAGCCGCTCACATCGCAGAGGATGAGGATCTGCGGCTTTCTGCGTACGCTTTTTCGCCATTGAGGCTTGAAGGGGACACCGTCTGTCGCCATGGCTTTTCGCAAGGTGGCGGGTACTGCGAGTTGGCCACGCTTAACGCGCTTTCGGATCCGACCATGGCGTGCAGCCAGTTTGCGGGTCATTTTCTCGAGTAAACGTTTCAGCCGTGCCCGATGGTGTTGATCGACGTTCCCAAGAGACATATTACTCAAGGCTTCATCTAACATGTCCTCGGCGTCGCCACTGGCATGGACCATATACGCCCGGTCAACGCGATCGCGAACTTTGTTTCGCAGTTGCTCGCGTAATGCTTGCACTGCCTCAAAAGCGGCGGGTTCGGTACTTTCCAATTCGACGGCGGCATCTCGCAGTGCTTGCTCGCCCAGCGCATCCAGCATTTTGCGGATGTATTGACCGCGCTGTGTTAACAATTTAATCGCAGAAACATCGACCTGTTGTGCCGCAGTCTCAACAGCGATGGCAATCGCCGCCTCATCACCGCTCTTCAGCGCCTCGACCAAATCACTCGAGAGATTCTTGGAAAGCTCAGGCTGTGACTCGAGTGCTTGTGCTAGCTGTTGTCCTAACTGTTCAGGGCTGGGCTGCTCGCTTTCTGATTCGTCTTGCGAGTGGTTGTCCTGGGTCTTCGGCTTATCGTCCTCGGGGACGCCAAAGTACTGCTCGAAAGCCTCATTGAAGATCTCTATTTCGAACTTTGACTTTGCGAGAGCGCTGCCAAGACCGTCTTTGAGTAACTGCCGGTTGGCGTAGCCCACGAGCCCAGCAACTTCCATCGCAACCAGCGAGTCAGCGGGCGAAATAAAGATATCCCGGCCACGCAGAAATTCGATGAACGCAAGTAAGCGATCGGTTGGCGCGTCTTGGCTCAGGCGTTGAGGCACATTCATGCCGTTAACGGGCCTCAGTGGCCTTAATTTCCTGATTTAGCAGCTCTGTGAGATTGTCTACTACGCTGCTCAAATCGTCTTCGTACTTGAGAAGTGCATTTAGCGAGCTGCGCACTAACGCCTCATCGAGAGAGTCTGCGTGGAGCAACACCAAGCTCTTTGCCCAGTCGATGGTTTCTGAAACGGATGGCAGCTTTTTCAGATCCATCTCACGCACTTTACTCACAAAGGATGTCAGGTGATCCGTCATTGCTTCGGTGATTTGAGGAACGCGTGCCCTGACTATCTTCCCTTCCAATTCTGTTGTGGGGAAATCGATGTGTAGATGTAGGCAACGACGTTTGAGGGCATCAGACAGATCCCGCGTGTCGTTACTCGTCAGAAATACCAGTGGTTTCGAGCGACCTTTCAGGGTACCCAGCTCAGGGATCGATACTTGAAAATCGGAGAGCACCTCAAGGAGTAGCGATTCAAATTCAAAATCCGCCTTGTCGATTTCATCAACCAGCAGCACGACGCCGTCCTCGGCGTCGATTGCCTGCAACAATGGCCGTGGCTCCAAAAACTCTTTTGAGAAGAAAACATCATCGAAGCTGTGTAGTCGCTCCACAGATTCACGGAGCCCGGTAGCGCCTTCCATGACTTCGGCAAGTTGGGTTTTTAAAAGCTGCGTGTAGAGCAGCTGCTTGCCATACTTCCACTCGTAGATGGCCTTTGACTCGTCCAAGCCTTCATAGCATTGAAGTCTCACCAATGGCGCGCCTGTTAACTGAGCGCAACTCTTGGCAAGTTCCGTTTTGCCGACGCCAGGAGGCCCCTCAACGAGGATCGGCTTCTCCAGTGCGGCAGCCAAATAAACTACAGTGGCGATCTGCTCATTACAGATATAGCCCTCGGCGGCAAGCGAGTCGATAATACTCTCGACGCTTCCCAGTTTCGGAAACGAGTTAGACATAGAAATTCCTAGTTTTTGATCAACCGCCCGTGACGTTCATTAAACGCACAACTTGAGGTTCATCTGGTTGATCGAACACGTGACGGTGAGGTTTATACGCAAGCGCGGCGACAATTGCACGTTTCAAGCTGGACGAATCCATGTCGCTTCTGAGCATCTGACGTAAATCCAGCGCGTTCTCATGCCCTAAACACAGGACTAATCTGCCGTCAGGTGTGACCCGAAGCCGGTTACAGGAATCGCAAAAGTTATGCGTTATCGGTGAGATGACGCCCACTTCGGTTGATGTGCCCTCGACTGCATATCTGCGGGCAGGGCCATCGGCTGCGCCGCCCACGATAGGGACGAGGTTAAAGCGAGACTTGATGGTCTGGAGCACCTTGGCAGATGGCACTAGGCTCAGCTCTCGCTCCGTCTGCGTGATATGCCCCATAGGCATCTCTTCGATGAAGGCAATGTCGATGCCTTTATCCAACGCATAGTCTAGAAGGGGTTCAATTTGTGCTTCATTTTGACCGGTGAGTAGCACGGTATTGAGTCTAATTCGCTCAAAGCCCGCATCGATGGCGGCATCGATGCCGGTCAACACCTTATCGAGACTACCCGTTCGAGAAAGTTCGGCGAACTGTTCGGCACAGAGTGTATCTAGGCTTACGTTGATCCGCGAGACGCCTGCATTGACCAGTGGTTGCGCTAGATGTGTCAGTTGACTGCCGTTTGTTGTGAGCACCAACTCTCTTAGGCCATCGATCTCGTGCAATCTACTCGCGATTGAGACAATGTCAGGTCGAATCAACGGCTCCCCACCTGTTAGTCGAATCTTCTCGACTCCCAGCTCTACAAACAGGGTCGCGAGTCGAACGAGCTCATCCTCTGAAAGCACCGCTTTCCTGGGAAGAAAGCGCATTTCTTCCGTCATGCAATACTGACAGCGGAAGTCGCATCGATCTGTAACGGATAACCTGAGATAGCGAATACGACGATCGAAGGTATCGACAAGGGAAGACAGCTGAGATTTCATGGCAACAGTGTAACGAACAAATATGGGTAATGCGCAATGCTGAAGTCGCATTGGTTCAATTTAAATACATCGATTATTCCGGGGGCGCTGGCCGCTGTGCTCGCAGGTTTGATCTCCGATGCTGTGGGTCAGTCGCCCTCGGCGTCTATCACCGCGGCTGTTGCGATACTGTGTGTCTTTTGGTGGATTTTTGAGCCTATACCTATTCCGATCACATCATTAGTGCCAATGGCTGTGCTGCCACTTCTTGGTGTGATTACGCCCGCTGATGTCGCTGCAGCGTATGGGTCGCCACTCATCCTGTTGCTTATGGGTGGATTTCTTTTGTCAAAGGGGATGGAGTCAACCGGTGCCCACACGCGGATAGCCATAACGGTGGTTAGATTTGTCGGTGCGAACGAGCCAAAGCGGCTGATACTCGGCTTTATGTTGGCAGCTGCGCTGCTCAGCATGTGGATTTCGAACACGGCAACTGTCTTGATGCTGTTGCCTGTGGCGCTTGCTGTGATTGCGAGCTCCAGCTCCCCTAAAGCACTGGCACCGCCATTACTGCTGGGCCTTGCGTGGGCCTGCAGTATCGGCGGGTTGGGTACACCGATTGGAACGCCGCCGACGCTTATCTTCATGCAAGTTTATGAGGAGACCACGGGTGCAGCTGTGAGTTTCAGTGAGTGGATGACGTGGGGTATTCCTGTGGTTGCACTCATGGTGCCCACAATCGCCATCTTTCTCGCGAGGCAGGTACCGACTGACCTGACGGTTGATCTTCCGGACATTGGCGAGTGGAGGAGCGCGGAGAAGCGTGTACTGTTCATCTTTGCACTTACTGCCCTTGCGTGGATGACGCGCACCGAGCCCTTTGGCGGCTGGCGAGTCTGGTTTGATATGCCCATGGCCAACGACGCAGCAGTGGCATTTTGCGCGGTCGTTGCCATGTTCATAACACGCGATAAATCCGGGGATCCGTTAATAAGCTGGGAACAAGCGAGTGCAATACCCTGGGGTGTGCTGCTGTTGTTTGCGGGCGGCATTACGCTGGCTAAAGGCTTTGTTGCTTCTGGCTTGAGTGCCCAGGTCGGCGAGCTATTGGCCAGCTTGGCCCTTGTGCCAACGCTCTTGGCTATTGCAGTTGTAGCTGTTCTGGTCACTGCACTGACCGAGGCAACATCAAACACGGCAACAACGGCACTGCTGATGCCGATACTCGCCGCGGCGTCGATGGCGGCGCAGATCGACCCAATGATTCTAATGGTGCCTGCTGCGATGAGCGCGAGTTGCGCGTTTATGTTGCCCGTGGCGACCGCGCCCAATGCTGTTGTCTTCGGTACCGGCCAAATTAGCATTCAAACAATGGTTCGATGGGGGATTTGGGTGAACCTACTGGGTGTGCTGGTGATCAGTATGGTTGTGTTTACCGTCACAGCGTAAGACGAAACATTGTGCCCTTATAAGCCGGGCCCTTATACGCGGTGCCCTTATAAGCCGGGCCCTTAAAAGCCTAATTTTTAGTGGGGGTATGAGTCGATACGAAGCCCTGGAGATAAAAAGGCATGGAGATAATACGCCACTGAGCCGGAACGAGTCGCGCTCTTGGC
>CAJXZI010000182.1 GCA_913063005.1 uncultured Halieaceae bacterium
ACGTCTTTTGAGATGTGGCCCTCTGTGCTTGTTCAGAGGGCATCTCTTTTGCAGGGCATCTCTTTTGCAGGGTACCTACGTCGCGGGGTATTAGCGCCACCCATTCGACGCTTGGTGATTTATCTGCGGGTGGAGTGGCTTTGCATTTCTAAGCATAAGAATATCCAACCACCTCGGTGGGCCTAGTTATAGAAGGCGCGGGGAGGATTACTATGATGCCCCTTTTGTTGAGTTGTACGGGGAATGAATATGGAAGACAGCATAAGATAATCACTAACTGAGGCCGATAAGGAGATAAGAATGGCGCGGATATCAAGCATCGAACGGAAGCAATTGCCCGATTTCGAGCCCATGTTTCAGATCCTGGACAACACCATGGGTTATGTTCCCAACAACTTTTTGTCGATGGCTCACTGGCCTGAGCTGTTGGGTGCCTTTGGCGGTTTGGCAGCGACAATTCTTCAGACTGGCGAAGTTGAGGGGGGCTTGAAACAGCTGGTTGCGATGGTCGCAAGTACAGCCAATGGCTGTCATTACTGTCAGGCACATACGTCGCACTCGGCGAGTAATCTGGGTGTATCCAAGGAAAAGATCGATGCGGCTTTCGAGTTTGAAACCTCACCGCTGTTTTCCGATCGAGAAAAATCGGCGCTCCGTGTTGCGTGGCACGCGGCACTCCAGCCCAACGCGTCTACTGATGCTGATTTTGAGGCGCTGTCAGCTCACTTTAGTGAACGAGAAATGGTGGAAATAGTGGCAGTGATCAGCCTGTTTGGTTTTCTGAATCGTTGGAGCGACACCATGAAATCGGATCTTGAGTCGAAGCCCCTCGAATTTGCGATATCTATGGGGCTTGCTGACAAACAACTGGCCGGTTGATTTCAACGTAGGCCTATTATTGACGTTATACTCGCTCGCTTTCGCGACGGTAGAGAGAACGTAATATGCAGCACGAGGGTTTTGCTGAACTGGTTGGCTTTGAGGTCTTTCCCCAGTCGGACGGTGCCAGTACGGGGAAGCTTGAGATTCAAAAAGAGCATTTGAATCCTAACGGAGTCGTCCACGGCGGAGCGCTGTTTACCTTGCTGGATACATGTCTAGGTGCCGCGCTGATGCCGCGACTCAATGACGGAGAAATATGCGCGACGCTTCAAATTTCAATGAATTTTCTCAAGCCTGTTTTTGCTGGAACAGTTGAATGCCGTGCGTATGTGGTTAGCAAGGGCAAGCGTGTTGCCAACGTCCGTGGCGAGCTTTATGTGGGCGATAAGTTGGTAGGAACAGCAGACGGTAACTTTGCCATCATGCAGGCAAAGTAACGATCAGAAGAACGTTCCGAGCGCCTTGCGATTGCCTACCTATCGGCATATCGTCGGTTAATGCCAACTGGGTTTAAAGCTCGGGCATTTATAGAGAAGTCGTTTAGTTGGTGAGTCAATGCGCGCGCTCTGTCTGAAGTTTGTTGCGCTCGGTCCGCTTACTGATCCAAAGGGGGAAGGTTATGGGTGTCGATTCTGGTGTGGTTCTAACGCTGGTTTTTTTTGGTTTTGTCTTACTTGTTATCGTCAAAAGCGTTGCCATTGTTCCACAGTCCGAAGAGTACGTTGTTGAACGTTTCGGTAAATACCGGCAGACGTTGATGGCGGGTATCAATTTGTTGGTACCTTTTTTAGATCGTATTGAGCACAAAGTTGTTGTTCTCGAGCGGCAGCTTGATGCCTTTGATATCTCGGTTATAACGCGGGATAACGTTGAGATTATTTTGGAAACGACTGTGTTCTTCCGAGTGATTGATGCCGCTAAGTCTGTTTACCGTATTCGTGATGTGCCTTTGGCCCTAAGAACGACCGCGGAGTCAGTCATTCGGAGTGCGGCAGGAAAGCTTGAGCTAGACGATATTCAAAGTAGTCGTCAGCAGATGAATGACGAGATATTGAGAAATCTGCGAGAAGCTTCCGAGGTATGGGGGCTCGAGATCACACGATCTGAGATTACAGATGTTCGTGTTGATGAGGCGACCAAAGCTGCTCAGCGACAGCAGTTAAACGCTGAAAGGGAACGACGCGCCACCGTTGCTAAGGCTGAGGGTGAGCGTCAGCGGGTTGAGCTTGAGGCGGATGCAGAGCTCTACGAGGCAACCAAAAAAGCTGAAGCCATCCGACTTACAGCAGATGCTGAGGCGTACGCGATCGTCAAGAAAGCGGAGGCTGATGCTGAACAAACGCGGGTTGTCGCTGAAGCTATTGCTAACGAAGGTCAGCCTGCCGTGGATTTTGAAATCTTGAAACGTCAGGTTGATGCTATTGGACGAATGGCAGCATCGGAAAACACCAAGACGATTGTAGTTCCGTCCGATGTCACCAAAACAATTGGAGGGTTGTCGACCTTGGGTGAACTCTTCGGCCGTAAAACTGAGGTATAGGCATGACTGACTGGTTATTACGATATGAGTTTTGGCTGATCGCTGCTCTGCTGCTCGTTGCGATTGACGTGCTTTTAGGGCTCGATTTTTTTCTGCTCGCTTTTGGTATTGGCGCGGCGGTGACAGGTGGGTCACTGTTTTTTAAAGACGCTCTCCCGTTGCCCTATACAGGCAACTGGGAAGCCCTGCTGACGTTCTTCGCTATTTTTAGCTTAGTGATTCTTGTGCCGATGCGGCGCTTACTACAGAGAGCGAGTAGCGATGATGAGAGCGGCGATATCAATCGGTACTGATTAGCCTATCTGTTCTTGATGGTTTTTAGCTCTCGCTAGTGAGTGAAGAGGTGCGAAGTTGGGAGCAGTCCTAGCAAAGGCCTTTGATCGGTTTAGGCCTGCTCAAAAACGGTTGATTTGGGTTTGTTCTAGCCCCAATCGAAGGCAAGTGCTATTTGCTTGACTATGATTGAACCGTCTGCGTTCGGTCCGCTATTCCATCGACCGGAACATCAGGGCGAGGCGCTTTCCACGACTGAGATTTTCTAAGAAGTCTTTGGCGTTGTCCTCGCGGCTCAAAAAATCGGAATAACCCTGGAGTGTTTCTAGGTCGACGCCATCAAGGTTCAAAAAACCCATCCGCCAATCAGCAAACTCTCTTTCTTCGATTTCACCATCGAACAGGACATCCACCGCCGTGTGTCGCTCGTCTTTTTCAATACTAGCGAACGTTCGTCTCACTTCAGCTTCCGTACCTTCCAGAACTTGGTAGAACGACTTCTCACGGTGTAGGAGTAGGCCTGTAATGTCGCGCTGTGTGTTGATGCGACGTGCCTCAGTCATAAGGTCGACCATACCCTGCGTTTCCAGATTACCGGTTTCGGTACTCACATAACCGAGATGGAATAGAGGTTCGGGGTGAGCGTTGGACATAGTCATTACCTAAATGTGTGGCTGCATATTTGCCTAACTTGATTGAACTGCCAAGGTAAAATAAAGTTGACATTATGTTAATCTAAAAAATTAGACGTCCGTTGCGGGCAGTCGCCCATACAAGGGATATACGGGGGAAATAGGATGGAAGATTCAAAGACCGAGGCGATGAACACCAGCACCCAGCAAGCGCTCGAGAGTCGCGCGCTTGCTCCCCGCTTTTACACCACCAATTGTAAGGAGGTTGGTGAGTACGATATTGATCCCGTACGTGAAGAGTGGGACGCGATGATGGCCGCATTCGAATTGGATAAGAATCGCGAGCACTTCAAGCAAAATTACGATTTCGATCCTGCACAGCTCGACGCCGACCCAGAACTGAAGGCCGAGTTCCTTGACTTGTTAGTCAGCTCGATTACGGCTGAATACTCGGGGTGTGTGTTGTATCAGGAAATCGAGAGTAAGGTTGATGATCCTGAGATCGCAAAATTGTTTCGCTACATGGCGCGTGATGAATCGCGCCACGCAGGTTTTATTAACAGGGCTCTCAATAAGCTGGGCGTTGCAGTCGATCTCAGTGTCTTGAAGCGAGATAAGGAATACACCTACTTCCGCCCTAAATTCATTTTCTATGCCACTTATCTCTCGGAAAAGATCGGCTACGCTCGCTACATCACTATCTATCGACATTTAGAGCGAAACCCCGAACGCCGCTTTCATCCGATCTTCAAGTGGTTCCTCGAGTGGTGTAACGATGAGTTTGCACACGGCGAGGCGTTTGCCTTACTTATGCGCGCTAACCCGAAGTTGCTAACGGGTTTTAACAAGGTATATATCAAAATGTTTTTGGTGCTGGTCTACACCACCATGTACGTACGAGATCATTCTCGGCCAAAGCTCTACGAGGCATTCGGCATGGACGTAACAGAGTTCGACCACACGGTTTTTGATATCACAACCGAAATCTCGAAGCAGGTTTTTCCACTCACTCTTAATACCCGGTCGCCCAAGTTCCAGAAGGGTTTGGAGCGCTTGCTAGACCTTAATATGCGGCTCGAAAGCCTGGAGGGGCAGCGCGGTCTGGTAACGAGCTTACGTCGGCTGGGGCTTCAGGCGGGCACAGCATCGACGATATTGAGGTTGTTCCTGCTCCCTGCCGAGCGTAATGAAATGCCAAAACAGGTGGCTATGCAACCTGCTTGGTAAACCTATCTTCCGCTTGGCTGAAATGCAGTTGCGCTGAAAATAATTAAATAAAAAGGGTCATTCGACCCTTTTTTTATGGGAGTGATATACGTCTACAGGCCATCGAACGAGACCCACCCCCCGAGGTGGGCATTAGATGGATTGATGATGAAAATGGAGAAATCGCCCTCTGTATTTTGTCTGCTGTTAACGTGGGTAAAGTCACTAAGGAAGAGGAACTTGAGGAAGTCTGTGATCTTGCTGTACGTGGTCTTGAGGAGTTGGTGGACTATCAACATTACCCTATCCAAGCAGCAGAGTTGAGC
>CAJXZI010000183.1 GCA_913063005.1 uncultured Halieaceae bacterium
GACCTCGGTGATCAATGACGAATACGTCACGCAGGTGATTCGCCTGGAGAACGTATCGGCAGCGAAATTAATCCCTGTCCTGCGCCCGTTGGTGCCCCAACAAGCACACATGGCCGCATATGCGCCCAGTAACGCCATCATTATTTCTGATATCCGCGCGAACATTAATCGGATGCAAGAAATCATTGCACGCATGGATCAGTCGGCAGTCAAAAAGACCGAGATCATCAAGTTGAAGTACGGTGTTGCGACAGACGTTGTGGAGATGCTCAAAACATTGGAAAAGTCGCGCGCTGGCGAGGGTGCCGATGCTAACGATGAAGCGACACTCGTTTCCGACAAGCGTACCAACAGTGTCGTTGTAACCGCCGACGAGATGAGTATTGAGCGCATAAAAAGCCTCATCGACTACCTCGACATACCGCTTGAGCAGAGTGGTAACGTGCGTGTGATGTACCTTGAGTACGCGGACGCAACTGAAGTTGCTGAGGTGCTGACGCGTGTTATGCAAAACCTTTCTCGTCTCGATGATGAAGCAACGGGTCGAAACCGATCCGCGAACGCTTCCAAATCGACCATTGAGGCCGACGCGGGGACTAACAGCCTGATTATAACTGCAGACACTGACGAGATGGCCGCGCTCGAAGCTGTGATAGCGCGTCTCGATATTCGCCGTGCGCAAGTCCTTGTGGAAGCGATCATCGTTGAGATGGAAATTGTTGAAGGTCGCGAGCTAGGTTTGCAATGGCTTTTTGCCAACGACTCAGGGCTTTATGGGAGCAGCATTAGCACCAGCGCGGCACAGCAGGGCCGAAACGCGGCGCTCGCGCAGGCGATTATTCCCGAGGACTCGGCTTCCGACGACATTGGTATCCGTAATCTTGCAGGCGCCCTCTCTCAGGTGCCGGGCACAACGTTTGGCTGGGGTGTGGTCGACCAAGGGCTGACCATGACCACGATTCTCAATGCGTTAGAGTCGCAAGGCAACGCAAATATTTTATCTACACCGAGCTTACTCACACTGGACAATGAAGAAGCCTTTATTACAGTCGGCCAGCAAGTGCCCTTTGTTACCGGTAGCTATACAAACACCGGCGCGGCCAATGGCGTGGCGAATCCTTTTCAAACCATCCAGCGCGAAAACGTCGGTGTGACGCTGCAAGTAACACCGCAGATTAATGAAGGCGACTCCGTGGTGATGGATATTGTTCAAGAGGTGTCTAGTATCTCGCAGCAGGTACTTTCTGCCTCGGACGTTATCACCAACGAGCGAAAAATCGAGACGAAAGTATTGGCAAAAGACGGAGATATTGTCGTCCTTGGTGGTTTGGTAAAAGACGACGTTCAGGACTCTGAGCAGGGCGTACCTGTGCTATCAGATATTCCAGTGCTTGGTAGGCTTTTCCGCAGCAATGTGGTGTCTGTGACTAAATCCAATCTCCTCGTGTTCATTCGCTCCACGATCATTCGCGACGACGCTGACCTTGCCGGTGCAACGGCTGAAAAGTACCGCTACATCCGAGACCAACAGCGTGAACGCCGTGATCAGGGACTGCGTTTCCTCGATGACAACGTCATGCCTGTACTGCCTTCGTGGGAAGATCGCCTCCGCACCCTGCCTGAGGTAGATGAGGAGTCAATCGAGCAGTGAATTTGGCCGCTGACAATATGGATCAAGTGGACGCGCTACCGCTGGAAGCAGTGGACGAGATCTTGTCTGAAGGAGCTCCTGAGTTAGCTGGTGGCTTGTTACCGTTTGGTTTCTCAAAGGCCAACCAAGTTGTCTTGGAACGTCGCGAAAGTGGCCTAGTTCTGAGTCATGTTGGTAAGCTGCGAACTGACACCTTGCTCGAGGTACGACGAGCAGCAGGCGAGAGTTTTACGGTTGACGAAGTTGACGAGGCGACCTTTCAACTTTGCTTGAGCCGGGCCTATCAGCGCAATAACAATCAAGCCGCGCAAGTGGCGGAGGATCTATCCTCAGACGTGGATCTAGCCCGACTGGTTGATGAGATTCCTGATTTGGGTGACCTTGCTGACGCTGAAGATGATGCGCCGATTATTCGTTTGATCAACGCCATTCTGTCGCAAGCGGTTAAAGAGCAAGCGTCCGATATTCACGTTGAAACGTTCGAAGACCGCTTGTCCGTGCGGTACCGAATCGATGGTGTGCTGGCGGAGGTGTTGTCACCCAAGCGAATGTTGGCGCCATTATTGGTCTCGCGGCTAAAGGTCATGGCGAAGTTGGATATCGCCGAAAAGCGTATACCTCAGGACGGTCGTATTTCGGTGCGGATTGCAGGACACGCAATCGATATCCGCATGTCGACGATTCCGTCCGCCCACGGCGAGCGGGTAGTGCTTCGATTGCTCGACAAGCAAGCGGGTCAGCTTGAGCTCCGTCAGCTTAAGATGAATCAGCAGGTGGGAGAGGGCTACAAGGCAGCGCTTGCGCGGCCACACGGCATTATTTTGGTGACTGGACCGACCGGTTCGGGTAAGACGACAACGCTATATGCGGGTCTATCCAGCATTAATCAAACCTCGCGAAATATCCTTACGATTGAGGATCCCGTCGAATACATGTTGCCGGGAGTGGGTCAAACTCAGGTGAATCCGAAGGTCGACATGACCTTTGCACGTGGGTTGAGGGCTATTTTGCGTCAGGACCCCGACGTGGTGATGGTTGGCGAGATTCGGGATTTAGAGACGGCTGAAATTGCCGTTCAAGCCTCGCTAACGGGTCACCTTGTGCTTTCTACGTTACACACCAATACCGCTATTGGTGCCGTAACGCGTTTACAAGATATGGGTGTTGAACCGTTCTTGCTTTCATCGAGCCTGGTGGCGGTGATGGCGCAGCGCTTGGTGCGCTTGCTCTGCACTGATTGTTGCGAGCCAGCCGAGGCAACACCTGCCGAGCGCGAACTCCTGGGTGTTGGCGGCGACGTGCCAGTCGAGCTGTATCACGCTAAGGGCTGTGCCAAGTGCAATATGACGGGCTATCGTGGCCGAACCGGTATTTACGAATTGATCGAGGTCGACGAGACGCTCAGAACGGCCATTCATGAAGGCGTCGGTGAGCAGGCAATGCTTGAAATCGCGCGTACGAACTACCCCGGCATTCAAGCGGACGGAAAGCGTCGAATTTTGGCCGGCGAAACGACGCTTGAAGAGGTATTGCGCGTTACCTCGGTGAAGTAGCATGGCGGCCTTTAAGTACAGAGCACTTGATGCGTCGGGCAAGGTGGTCAAAGGCGTGCTCGAGGGCGACTCGGAGCGCCAACTTCGCGCGCAGTTACGATCCAAGAAGCTTCGTCCGATCGAGGTAAGTCCTGCAAGCCGCCGGATTGCCGCGGGGTCGACTGAGTCCTCGACAGCGCGTAGAGGCCTATTCGCCCCGCGATTGAGCGGCAGCGATCTTGCGCTTATTACCCGTCAATTGGCCACCTTGGTCGCTTCAAGCTTGCCTCTGGACGAATGTCTGCAGGCTGCTGCAGAGCAAACACGCAAAGCATCAACCAAAGCGCTGCTGCTTCAGGTCCGCTCTAAGGTAGCCGAGGGCCATACCTTGGCGCACGCCATGGGGCAGTTCCCTCAAACCTTTGGTGATATGTATCGCGCAATGGTTAATGCAGGAGAGCAGGCGGGACAGTTGGGGCCGGTACTCGATCAGCTTGCGGATTACACCGAAAGTCGGCAGCACACATCTCAGAAACTGCAGATGGCGCTGATTTATCCCTTCGTATTGATTGGCGTCGCAATCGCTGTGGTGACTGCCTTGATGGTGTTCGTTGTTCCCGAGATGGTGGGCATCTTTGCACAGACCAAAACCGACCTACCACCATTGACGGTGGCGCTCATCGCGACAAGTGACTTTTTGACAAATTACGGGTGGCTGTTGGGTGTCGGGGTGGTTGCTTTGGTAATCGCTATTCAACAGCTACTTAAACGCCCCGTTTATAAGCGTATGTCTGACCGCATGCTGTTGCGGATTCCTGGCATCCGGCGGGTTCTGATTGGAATGGATACCGCTCGATTCTCATCCACGCTTAGTATTCTGATGGCTTCCGGTGTGCCGCTGCTCGACGCGCTTAAAATTGCCGGTGCCGTGATGAATAACCTAGTTTTACGCTCTGCCAGCAAAGAGGTTGCGGGTAAGGTACAGGAGGGGTCTAGCTTGAATCGCGCCTTGTCACAGGAGGAATTTTTCCCACCCATGATGGTGCATATGGTGGCCTCGGGCGAGACGAGTGGAGAGCTTGAGACTATGCTTGAGCGCTCTGCCGCTAATCAAGAGCGCGAGCTTGAGGCGACGCTAGGAACTGTCATGGGGCTATTCGAGCCGATCATGGTGGTTGTCATGGGCGGTTTGGTACTAACAATAGTGATGGCAATTTTGTTGCCGATTTTCGATTTGAATACGATGGTGAGGTAGTGAAGTGAAGAAGCAAAACGGATTTAGCTTGATCGAAATCCTGGTAGTCCTAGTCATCATGGGTCTACTGATCAGCGTGGTGGCACCGACTGTCCTCAATAGTGCAGACGATGCGCGCGTGCAGAAGGTGCAGGCAGATTTTAAAGCGATTGAAACTGCCCTGAAAATCTACCGTTTAGACAATTACGTGTATCCCAGTACCGAACAGGGACTGGTCGCACTGGTCGAACCGTCCACGCTCGAGCCAGAACCCCGTAACTTTAAACGCGGGGGTTACCTACCAGAGGTGCCTATCGATCCGTGGGGCCGAGAGTACCTTTACTTGTCGCCTGGTGAGTATGGTGAGGTCGATATTTACTCGCTCGGTGCGGATGGCTTACCCGGTGGAGAAGACCAGAGT
>CAJXZI010000184.1 GCA_913063005.1 uncultured Halieaceae bacterium
AATAGCTGGACCAGAAAACCAACTTCTATTAAGTACGATTCGGCCTCTGAAAAGATCACACAACCGGTGACGCCAGCTCTCTGCAGCACACCATCTTCGTTCCGCCCTGAAATGGACTTCTGCAGCACCAATATGGTGCAAAAAATGAAGGACACCCGCATTAATCGCTGCACTATTGGGCCCAAAAATCCTAAAAAACCAATAAAAACAATAAATTAAAATAACTGGCCCGCTTGTTGCAAAAAGAGAAACGACCACGTCCATAGCGCTTACCAAAAAGGTCGGAAGGCGCAATGGTCCCCAATATTGTTACTACTAGGAGTAAACATGAAGACAACTATTTCCCGAACTAAGAAAGCCGCAATCGCTATTCCTGCAGCGTTAATCTGCGCTATGGCTTCAACTGCAAACGCCGGTGAGTGGTCTGCAAACGCATCCATGACGAGCAACTACATTTGGCGTGGCCTTACTCAGACTGAAAACGAGGCTGCCGTCCAGGGTGGCATCGACTACGCAGCAGACAACGGCTTCTACGTCGGTACATGGGCATCAAACGTGAACTATGGCGCAGGCGATGTTTATTCGTACGAGCACGACGTCTACGCAGGCTACGCATTCAGCACGGGTGACATCAGTTGGGATGTAGGTTACCTCTACTATAACTACGACAGCGAAGCAGAGTTCGACTTTGGTGAAGTGTACGTGGGCATGGGAATTGGGGACTTCAGTGTCCAGTACAACCTACTCGCCAATACAGAAGCCGATGAAGGCGAGGGACAAGACTTCGGATTTGGCGAAGCGTACTACTTGTCACTCGACTACGGTTTTGAGTTGAGCAATGGCGTCGGTGTGGGTCTCCATATCGGACATCACGACGGCGATTTTGCTGAGGCGTTCAACGGTAACGCCAGTGGATACACGGACTACAACGTATCGTTCAGCAAGGACGGCTTCACGTTTATGATCTCGGACACCAACGTAAAAGGCGCTGCAGCTGAAGGCGGTTATGACAACGATAGCGTCAAGTTCGTTGTGTCTTACGCCGTCGATATCGCGATGTAATCGAATGCAATATCACATGAGTACTGCCGTGAGCAGTACACAAAAAAAGCGCTCCGTGGAGCGCTTTTTTATTGATGTCCCCACTTGCTGATAAACCAAGTAGCGAATCTTGGGGAGGGAAATTTAGCCGTCCGCAGGTATGACGTTGATCGGTGAAGACCAAGCACGCTCTTGAAGCGTTTTGGCTAGGTCGGGCCGAGGATCGACACCTGCTCGAATAGCGTCCCAGGTTGACCAACGACAGGTTGGATTCTCAATCACGCGTGCGTAATAAAAGGCACGAACATTGGGATCAAAATCAGGATCTGACCAAAGTGCAGAGAGCTGCGCTGCGCCGGTCTCTGGGTTGATTGCACAGGTACTGATGTCCACCCTCGCACCATTGTCAGGACAACGATTTGTCTCCGGATTCACGGCGGCACCGCCGGCGCACGCAACGTCGATGACGTCCTCATGTGTCTCGCCGTCCGCATCCACCCATCCTTTGATCACCTGTAAACGCTGTAAAGGCGCGCTTGATGGATCGGCAGAGGCCATGACAAGAAAATTGGGCACGCGCATATCATCGGCCGCGAGCTCGATATCACTCCCCATAGTGACACCTCGTTCGTAGGCTTGATCAATGCCGTCCGCCGCGTCGAGCATACTTGCGTCGAGCTCCGCACCTCCGAAGAAACGTACTTTTATGCGTGGCCCCGAGGTGGCAAAAACCTCTTTTCTGCGAAACGCCTCATAGAGTGAGTCTCGGGTGTTTTCCTCTGCCCAGGCTGCAGCGAGTCCAGAAGCACCAAAGGTCGGCGTTGCACCGTTTATGTAAACCTCACCATTCACCTTCGAATACGCTGCGCCACCTCGTGGCGACGGATTAGTGATCGCGAGAACACGACTTCCCCAGTAAAAGGTTTGTGCGTCCAAACCTGTATAGGGAACAGATCCCCGCTGAACAGCCTCACTGGATAACAGCCCTAATTTCGAAACGTAGTTATCCTCCTCGATGGCCGCTGCGCCCGAGTGAGTATCGCTGGATCCAATAAAGCCAAACTTATAGGGGTTGGTGATACCTGATTGTTCGAGACTGAGTCCGTTGAGAAGCGCCTCACGCACGTACGAGCCATTCAGTGCACTCAATGCATTAGTGGCAACGCGGTAAGGCATGATCTCAAAACCGGCGAACTCGTCTCGGTTAGAAAGTAGTGGGTGGGTTTCGGATGTGCCCTTTACCTGCGTTATCTCCACCACAGGCTCATTTCGCATCCGCTGCTCTGCATAGGCGTCATCAAGTGGATTACCTGCCCAATCCTCGAGCTTGAACATTTGGCCATTCGAACCGTTTGAGTTGTGAGGAATGGACATACTCTCGACACCCATTTCGCGGAGCTCATCCATCCAATCCCATAAATCTTCGGGGTTCACCGAGTGGAATCGCGAAAAAGGCTCACGCGGCAGCTTATCGCTACCCTTGAAGATGACATTGCGATGAAGATTGCCCATATCGAGCGTCGACGCTGTGTATTCGTAGGCCACAAAGGTAGTGAAGTTGCCAGGATCGTTGAACTCTTCGGCCGCATCGATGATGTCTTCCCAGGCCGAACGAATTACGCCTAGGACCTGGTCGCGATCGATTTGACCCGATCGAACGCCGGCTACCGCGCTGGGTAAAAATCCTGCGAAGGTGCCAAGACGGCGCATCATACTCACAAAGTCAGTATCGTAATTATCGGCATCATTCAAACCGTGATATGGCGATGCAAAATCGTTCTTTGAAAACTCTGTAACGGTCTCGGCAGATGCCTTAGCTAGGCCCAAGAACATGGCGTGATCTGTCACCGCATAGAAGTCCAGAGGCCGCGACAGTTGCATATCGAAGCCGCCGGGATTGGTTATCGCCTCACCCTTCGCAAATCGATACGCGTCGTAGGGTGTGGCCTGCGTTCCCATGGCATAGCCATCAAAAGAGTATTCGGTGTGAACATGAAGATCGCCGTAATACGGTGATCTTTGCCCAGGCGAGATGGTAGAAGCTGGCGCAACCTCGTCGTCATTACTGGCACTGTTATCATCTGAGCTATCGCTCCGATTAAGCAATACAGTGTCTGGCTCAAAAACGTTGGCCATCCAGTCCCCATTGGGGTCCTGCTCAACCAACATCTTGTCTATTTCCGCTGTGCTCTCAATAACGCTCGGGTCATTATGTACATCGGCCATCGCACTAAAGGATTCACTCGACTGTTCGACAGGCTCGCCGCTACAGGCGCCCAGTAAACTCAAAAAACCACCAGTGATTACAAGGTAACCAATCGCACCAATCCTAGACTGCGCACTCCGTGACATGGGCATAACACCTTTTATAAATCGTTATTTTTGTGAGTAGCATAAAACAAAAGATCCAATACGCCATTAAAACTTCAACCTGCCTTTGTACTCTTCAAAATAAGGCACGCAGATGTACATAGCATTTTGGGAAAACGTGTAGCTTTGAAACCTTAATAGTCTTTGAATTATCAAACCAAAAAAGAGCAGCGCTAGAGGTGGCAATTCCAAACAGTTTGGGTGATATGCCTTGAGCAAGAACCGACAGACATGACACCTATGGACAGGCATAAACTGAGGAGGATCCTTCGAGTCGAGCCCTTTGAACAGAGCCCTTTGTATAGCGTCCCTTGAGCAGAGGCACTTGGGTAAAGTAACAAGACACTCGACAAAGCGCATTATTCGCCGCGACCACAAAGGGCAAGATCAATGAACAATTTGTTGCTAACAACAAATGTCTCAGCGACACCCAATGCGGACAAAAGATCACGCGACATATGGGTAGATGCTAAGGCAAAGTGGCCAGCAACAATGTCCGCCCCGATAGGTAAAGTATTGACGAACTAAGGGTTCAATGCTTCCTCTGTCCAACCAGTGTCACCAAACGCACTGCGCGTGCGCGTTTGCTGCTTAGCTAAGACAAGGTGATCGACAGAATGAGGCTCAAAAACAATCACAACGAAGGTATCGGGCGGTGAACTAGTAACAGTGGGCGCATTGCCCGTTCCCTCAGGCACGCCTGGCGTATTCCAAAAAAACTGTGCTCTCGCTGCCTCAGATAATGCGGACCACATCTTTTCGCGCTGAACAGCCGAATCCAGTGAAGCGTCAGACGCGGTATAAATTTTACTGACACAGCGTAGCCGATACTGTTCTCGGGTATGCGTGAAATACCAGCTGATCTCAACACGTGTGCACGAGGCCAATTCACTTATTTTCTGGCTGCGTGCATCGGTAATAATTGAGAGCGACAAGCCATCTTCCACAAAGCCACGAAAAACCACCATACGCACCCGCGGGGTACCGTCTGTTGCCGTGGTTGCTAGTTGGAAGTAGCGGTTATGCGCATCGCGCTTATTTTTCGCAATCGATTTTTTGAGCCGTTCATACCAGGGGGGATTCATGTTTTCAGACCTTCGACAGTTTCAAATAAGATCTCAGTGAAAAGGACCTCACTAAATAAGGCCTTCGTAGAAGGGCGCAAAATACCGGATAATCTCCCACACAAGCGACGGTTGAGAAAAATGAACATGCAAAAGATTGGTCAAAGTCTAGCCCTATTGGCAATCGGTCTAAGCGCCTCGTCATACGCGGACTACGATTATTTCGAGAGCAACCGGCAAATGATTCGTAACGGCGTCCAAGCCGTACTTACCTGTAACGGTCTTTTTACGTCAAACCGCAGCATCGACCAAGTATTTGAAAACGAACTCGCCTATTTGGGCGATCGAGTTATTGGT
>CAJXZI010000185.1 GCA_913063005.1 uncultured Halieaceae bacterium
TGAACTACATACCAACGTAAAGCCATGAATTTCCCTTATCCCAGCACTTAGCCCAACAACAGCGAGGCTAGCCAGCCCAAGAAACTGTCGAGCGCCCAAAAAAACAAACCACAAACAACAACAAAGATCATCACGATGATGGTGGTCTGCGTGGTCTCCTGACGCGTTGGCCAAATAACTTTTCGGATCTCCGTTCTTGCGCCCTTAATCATGGTCCAGGCTGATTCGCCACGCGCCGTCGTGACCGCAATAGACAGTGCCACACCCGCGATAACCAACAGGCCAATCACCCGGTACAGCAGGGATTCGTCACTGAAATAGCTATTAGCGTAGATGCCCGCACCAACCAGTAGCGCCACTAGCACCCACTTTAGGCTATCGAGCTTGTTGCCCGCAGCTTCACTCATACTTCAATCCTTCGAGAGAGCAACACTTCACCCTCTTCCTAAATTACATCGCCACCTCACCATCCGATGAGAGTGGCAGGCCAGGAGGGAATCGAACCCCCAACCTGCGGATTTGGAATCCGCTGCTCTGCCAATTGAGCTACTGGCCTAACACATCTGATTGCCGCCCGTCACCGAATTGGCAGAGACGACAAAGCCGAACACGTCGAGAGACGGTTCGGCTTAATACCGAGGCGCGCAGAAGCGCACCTCATGGGACCATCAATTACTCGATGATTTTCGCGACAACACCAGCGCCAACAGTTCGGCCACCCTCACGGATAGCGAAACGCAAGCCTTCTTCCATCGCGATTGGCGCGATGAGCGTTGCAACGAAGTTCAGGTTGTCACCTGGCATGACCATCTCAACGCCAGCAGGAAGCTCAACAGCACCTGTCACGTCAGTTGTACGGAAGTAGAACTGTGGACGATAGCCCTTGAAGAATGGTGTGTGGCGACCGCCTTCGTCTTTTGACAGAACGTATACTTCAGCTTCGAACTTGGTGTGAGGCTGAACTGAACCAGGTACAGAAAGAACCTGACCACGCTCAACATCATCACGCTTCGTACCACGAAGAAGAACACCAACGTTCTCACCCGCACGGCCCTGATCGAGCAACTTACGGAACATCTCAACACCAGTACAAGTGGTCTTGGTTGTCTCACGGATACCAACGATTTCAACTTCGTCACCAACGTTGATAACACCACGCTCAACACGACCTGTTACAACCGTACCGCGACCTGAGATTGAGAATACGTCCTCAACAGGCATCAAGAATGGCTGATCGATTGCACGCTCTGGCTCTGGGATGTAAGAGTCGAGAGTTTCAACCAACGTCTTAACAGCCGTTGTGCCGAGATCGTTGTCGTCTTGGCCGTTAAGCGCCATGAGCGCAGAACCGCAGATGATTGGCGTGTCGTCACCAGGGAACTCATAAGTATCGAGAAGCTCACGAAGCTCCATCTCAACAAGCTCTTTCATCTCTTCAAATTCTTCAGTGTCAACGCCGCCACAATCTTCTGCAAGAAGGTCAGCTTTGTTGAGGAAGACTACGATGTATGGAACACCTACCTGTCGTGAGAGCAGGATGTGCTCACGCGTCTGAGGCATAGGGCCGTCAGTCGCACCACACACAAGGATAGCGCCGTCCATCTGCGCGGCACCTGTAATCATGTTCTTAACGTAGTCCGCGTGTCCGGGGCAATCTACGTGTGCGTAGTGACGGTCGTTCGACTCGTACTCTACGTGCGAGGTCGCAATCGTGATACCACGCTCGCGTTCTTCAGGCGCGTTGTCGATACCGTCAAACGCAACTGCCTCACCACCAAATACTTCAGAGCACACACGTGTCAACGCTGCAGTCAGTGTTGTCTTACCGTGGTCAACGTGCCCAATTGTTCCCACGTTTACGTGGGGTTTACTACGCTCAAATGCTTCTTTAGCCATTACGACCCTCTCCTGGTCAATTTCGCATTACTTCCCGACGCCAACGCGCCTTACTCAATTAAGCACACTTACCGCTGTGTACCTCACTCAGTATAGGCCGTGGCCTCTACTGCTTTGACCGCCGGAGCGGTCGAACAAACACCTCAAGGCGCCTGCTCAAAATGGAGCTCATAACCGGATTTGAACCGGTGACCTCTTCCTTACCAAGGAAGTGCTCTACCGACTGAGCTATATGAGCCACAAACTTTTCTATCTGTTATGGAGCGGGTAGCGGGAATCGAACCCGCATCATCAGCTTGGAAGGCTGAGGTTCTACCATTGAACTATGCCCGCAGCATTTAACCGCCGACGGAGGTCAAACCCCAAAGCCACCCGCCTGACGACGGCTCGTCGCAAAAGCGACAGGGCTTATCCGGTTCAGCCCCCTTCTTTACTCACAAGACCCTCGCTAAGTAGCGTCTTTATATCCTTGGTGGAGGGGGGTGGATTCGAACCACCGAAGCTCGCGCGTCAGATTTACAGTCTGATCCCTTTGGCCACTCGGGAACCCCTCCAGAAGGGCGCACATTCTCTAGATGTCAAAGAAGGGTGTCAACACTAAATTTTACCCTCAAATTACCATCTCAAAGCTTTGTTTGACGATGAAATAGCGATTGCGACTCCACTCAGGCGCCAGCACTGCAGACCCAGCGTGAACGAGGCGCAATAGAAACTGTCACTTTCTCGGACTTCACTCACCAACTCATGATCTGCTCACAACTCGTGCACGAGCTATCATCAGCAAGAAACCGCACAAGAACACCTGAGTTTTTCACGGTTTTAATACGCCCCTATTGCGGACAAGACAGCATCGCTCGAGCTCACATCTGATCACCCAGTGATGCAGCCCAAGGGCACAAAGGGAGGCCCTAATATTCACACTGACGAACGCAAGCCAGAATCGAGCGGTCCAAAAGGAATCTGGAGGCTTTGCGCGAAAAACGAGAAAATGGAGCTGGCGAGAGGAATCGAACCCCCGACCGCCTGATTACAAATCAGATGCTCTACCTACTGAGCTACGCCAGCTAGACGTTGAGACAGCCGCGCTGTCTCGAAGGGCGCACATGATCGTCAAGAGGACGCCTCAGGTCAAGCCCCATTTAACCAAAAATACAGACCATCGAATACAAGGTCTGTAACGAGCTCGCCGTCAACACCGAGATGAAGCAATGTGGGTGCTGCACCCCCTGCCAAGAAGACAGGACAGTGCGGATAGCGCAGCGCGATCTCTTTTACAGCCCCAACGATTGTGAGCCATGCGCCAGAGACAACACAGGCACCTGTGTCAGTCCCGGGTTCGAGGGCAGCCGGCGGCTCGGTCGAGTAACGTATTTTGTCCGTATTGGAGACAAGCGCATCGCAGGCCAACTTGGGACCTGGCAAAATAAAACCACCGACGTGATGATTGTCCTCTAATACATCGATGGTGCAGGCCGTACCAACGTCAATAACGATGCCACTCTCGTAACCTCGGGATTTTAGCGCCAGAACTGCCAACCACCTATCGACACCGAGCGAGGAAGGATTTGCATAAGCGTTCGTGATACCAGCGTATGTCGCTGAACTCTTTGCAAAAACAGCACTGGAACAACCCAGCTGAACCAGGGCGTCGTGAAGCTCGCCCGCAAACTCATCATCGCGGACACAAGAAACCGCAACCTGCTGGCTGGGCAAGCTCCCTAGAGATTCAAGCCAAACCATTAATTGGCTGACATCGCCTCTACCTGTGTCGATGGTCTGCTCAGACTCACGCAACTGCCACTTGATTGCGGTATTACCGACATCGATAAGAATTGTCATTTCAACGATACTCGCCGCATATCATGCCCACTTGACCCTCTGAGGCCTCGTTTATCGACCACTCAAGGACCGACATGTCCCAGACTGACCTCGCCTGCGTAGAAGACCTCCATCCTGCCGCCACAGTCAACTCGCAATCCTCCGTCTACTGCAATCCCTTTGGCAACACCACGTACGTCGATTCCGGCGGATTGTGAAACGCATACCTCTTTATTTAAGAGGAAATCTCTCTCAGGCCATTGGCGCCTTAAACAGTTGGTTATATCTGCATAAGAAAGATCAGAAACTGCAATGATCGCCTGCATAACGGCAAGTGCAACATCTTCAAGGACGACTAGTTCCTGACGGTCGCTTTGCAATGCGGTTACTGGTCGGCCTAACAAATCCTCATTGGGATGGCTGGCTACATTAACGCCCACACCTACAACGACCGCGGTGACACCTTCTTGTATCGTCTTGGTTTCCAGCAGCATCCCGCCACATTTCTTCCCATCAAGATAAAGGTCGTTGGGCCACTTTAGCTGAATGCAAGTACCGAGCTTTAATTCAAGCCTGCGCGCGATCTCAACCCCAAAAGCAAGTGGAAGATTAGCAAGTAATGGTAATCCTGTGTCTGTATGCGTTCCTGAAATTGCCCATGAATTTGAACCTAAAGCTTGATTCGTTTGTAAGTCTTTTGTCACATACTTAATAAATATTGACTGTGAAAAATCTTGAAAATTTTGTGGTGTGTTTGAAGTAAAAGAGCCTTTTCCTTCCCACTCTTCAACTATGTACGGATGGTCTTCAGGATATGGTGGAATTAACAAATCGGCAATCTCTGGTGTTAAGGTATTGAAAGTTTTAGAGTTTTTAATTTCTTGTTGAAAGTTGCCATTCAAATCATAAGCCATCATCTTTGCCCAAGCTAGTGGATAGTGAGGTTCATACTTGCCTACCTTGTAATCTGGATTTATAAATTGTAAAAAGAAGTGCTCTAAACTTAGTCTGTTCTGTGGACGAGAATCAATATAAGCATTTATTCCGTTTGTATAGCTAATGAGGTCTTGTTTGAATTCTGGAGTTAAATTTT
>CAJXZI010000186.1 GCA_913063005.1 uncultured Halieaceae bacterium
CATAGGTGGTGGTGTGCTCGCCACCGCAGGAGAGAGATAGGCAACCTTGTCGACCTTGGAGGTCTGAACCCGTGCCGGGTTCCGTCATGGCAATCGCAACAATGCAATCACCGGAAATGCATCGAGGAAGATACTTCTGTTTCTGAGCCTCGTTTGCCACGTTGGTGAGATAAGGCGTCGTCACGTCGTTGTGCAGAGAGAAACCGATTCCCGTCAGGCCTAGGCGTGAAACTTCTTCTGAGACCACCATGTTGTATCGAAAATCTGCACCGACACCGCCGTACTCCTCAGGTGCTCCAGGACAAAGCATTCCCTGCTCACCCGCTTTGTACCAAAAGTTGCGATCGATTTGGCCGTCCTTCTCCCACTGCGCGTGCTGCTCGTAGGCTTCTTCCATAAGGAATTTGCGAACTGTGTCTCTGAAAACTTCATGCTCTGAGTCGAATATATGGCGTGGAATCATGCGTTAAGTCCTTTTCGCTATTTCTCTTGTTGGTATAGGTAGTGAATTATGGATGGAGCGCACAAAGAATTCATGGCAGCGCCAACACGGCTTATCGTTATCTTGGTTCAGCGTTCGGCCGTGTTCATTGTGTAAATTCCCCACCCCGGCGGAGACGAGTCTAGCGACTATAGTGCCCGTCCACCACTCGCATTCATCCACCCATAACCTAATGAGGCCCGCAAGATACCACCGGGAAGTGAGGCGAGGGCTGACAATGAAGCCTTCTTGAAATCACAATAGTGTGGCGGTACCGGGAGCTTCAGGTGCCGGCAGAGGGTCCCTGCAAGCTGCCTAAACGACATGTCTCGCAATTACGCTGACTCAGTCGCCTGAATGTCGCCGGGCATAAAAAGGCAATGCAACCAGATAGGTCATACTGAGGGCTGTCAAAGTCTCCCACGGATAGATCAGCAGACTCGCAATCAGCAAAGTAAAGATTGGAACGACCAAGAAGCCATACGATGGGGGTACTTTCAGTGATTTCAGCGACAGCGTGGGAACCTGTGATACCGCCAAAAACGCGCAACCGATAAGGTAAATCGAGATCAGCGCGGGCCAACGACTGATAATCTCGAATTCTAGCAAGTGCAAATAGACCGGCATTAATGTCAGTAATGCGAGCACCGGCGCAGGAACGCCTTCGAATGTCTGCGCTGTCTCTGAGTCCTCGCTAGCGTTAAAACGCGCCAAGCGATATGCGCAGCAGGCAGCCACAAGCATTATGGCCACCCACGTAAAATCTACTTTTGTTGACTCGCGGAATAACGCTAGGTGCAAAATCAATCCGGGCGCGATGCCAAAGTTGAAAAAGTCCGCGAGTGAATCGAGTTCCTTGCCAATCTGAGAGGTTGAGTTCAGCGCTCTTGCCAGGCGACCGTCTAGGCCATCCATAATCATGGCGACAACAAGAGCAATCACAGCAAGGTCTATGCGCTCATTGAGCGCAAATCTAACGGCGGTGAGACCAACACAGACTGCTCCCAAGGTCATCATGTTTGGGATAAGGTTCGCTACGCGGTCACGCCCTCTAACCGGGCCACCGCTTGGCTGGAGCTCAGAGGTCACTTCGACACGCCATCTCGCGCAACAGACTCGCCCAAGTTCGCCAATACTGTTTCACCAGCAACCATGGTTTGGCCAAGACAGACCGCAGGCGCAACATTTTCGGGGAGATAGATGTCGAGTCGGCTACCAAATCGGATAAGCCCGAAGCGATCACCCGCCGCCAGGGTATCCCCCTCCTCGACAAAGCAAACGATGCGCCGTGCAACGAGACCCGCGATTTGCGTGATACCGATCGCAGTACCGTCATCGCGTGTGATGGTAATTGAGTTGCGCTCGTTGTGTTCCGAGGCTTTGTCGAGAGAGGCGTTCAGAAACTTACCGTGGTGATAGGTCACGTTTGTGACCGTACCTTCGATGCAGGCGCGATTAACGTGGCAGTTAAAAACGTTCATGAAGACAGAGACCCGTGTTAACGGCTTATCACCCAAGCCCATTTCCACCGGCGGTGTCACCTCCTGAATAAGCGATACAACGCCGTCTGCGGGACAGATAACGAGGTTATCCCCTTGGGGTACTACTCGAACCGGGTTACGAAAGAAATAGTAGCACCAGACAGTGAGGCCAACACCGATCCAGAACAACGCCTCTGAGAACAGCCCCAAAAACAACGCTATCGCGCCGAAGATAGCGACGAATTTTCGCCCTTCAGGGTGCATCGGAACGACCACCGCATCCATCATATTCATACTTTGCCCTATGCCGCGATCACAACAGCTATTGCGCGGTTCGTTTGTGTTGGCGAAGTATAAGAGGTCTGAAGAGGCTGTCGAGTTTACTTTTTCATAAAGCTGGAAAAGGCACGCTACCGCTTAGCCGTAGGTGCTGATACGAGAGTATGAGGGGTTAGGGGTTTAGAACAGGGGAAGAGAGCCCGGAAACCAGAGACCAGAGACCAGAGACCAGAGACCAGAACCAGAACCAGAACCAGAACCAGAACCAGAACCAGAACCAGAACCAGAAATACTAATTGATGAGTACGAAGTAAGGAGTAATCAACAAATAGTAGGTATTGGATGGTAAGCGCAGTGCAGCGTAGTTTTTACTCTTTGCCTCTACGTCCCCTAAGCGTAAAGCGTCACCTAAGCCCCCTTTCTCTAACACCCTTTCTCTCGCCCTACACCTATTTCCTCCTGTCTCTCTGCCTGTACCTCGTTGCCGGTGCCTTTCTGCCGGCGCATCTCAGTCACCGCCGCTCTGCCGCTGTCTATCGCCCGTTAAAACGAGGTGGCATGCGACAAGATTCAGATAATGGGAGTGAGCTCCTTACGTAGCTCGGGAGGAAAGCCACCCAGCTTGTCAAGGACGTTTGGCCGATATCGTTCCAACAGTGAAATGAGTATTGCTGCGGACTCGTTATCGAAAAAACCCGAGTAGTTAGCCGGACGAAAGTGCATCTGAAACGCACGAACCGCCTGCTGTGACTGCTCATCCTCAATACCCGTAACCGTAACTTTGTATCCGTATGCCAACAGTGAGGCTTGTTGTTGCTCGATGGTTAGGGGGTGCTGACTCATCAAGCTAACCAGCTCGGTCACACGACTCTCATCAAACCAAGCGCCAACCCCCTCATCGAACAATCGCTTCCACGGAAATAGAGGTCCAGGGTCGACCTTACGGGTGGGTGCAATATCTGCATGACCAACAATGTTCTCCGGGCGTATATCCGGGTACTGCGCGAGCGTTTGTCGCACTAATCGACCCAGCAAATCAATTTGGTCAGTGTCAAATGGTAGGAACTCGCAGGCAGTTGCAAACTCAGCGCCATTACCTAAGGCAGTGATATCCTGATCGCAACCCGATCGATTCACTATTTCAATACCAATCGACTGGTCGTTGAGCCCTGTCTTACCAGCCCAGTAGGATCTTCCGGCGTGCCAAGCTCTCTCTGACGTTGGCACGAGCGAATAAACCCGGAGTACGTCCCCGGAGTAAGTCTGATCACCCGCTTCAGGGAGGAGGTAATGCGAACTCACTCGCCGCTCCGCCTTTCCCGTTAAAATCGCCAAAGACCGCTCAAAATCCTCGGAAGTGAAGTGTATGACCAAATGATTTACACGCGAGTTAAAGTTCGTAGAAGGCGCGTCGACAATTGGCAAACTGTCGCAGGCGTTAAAAAGCACGCCACTGACCAAAGCTAGGCAAAGGCCTTTTGATCGATAAATCGAGGGTCTCACCAACGAAACCAACATCGTATTTAAGACTTTCATAACACCTCATTACTGCGTGACGAACCCAATCGGCTTAGCAGGGTCCCTCGCACGATTCTTTATTGAGATTGAGTGAACCCATGAAGTGAACCCATCTCGAGAACCAGGGCCACAAGGCCTTGCCTAAGCGCAAGCCCCCACATTACCAAGCAGCTCAGAGCAACTCAAAAATTGGCGGAACGACGGTGAAACATGCCTCAAACCCGTTTGCTTTCGCGCAGATCACACTGCTAAAGCGACATAAATGGAGTTTGCGACACCCTGCCTCGCCCCCTCATATTGACAGTGTTTCTGCCACAACATACCGTCCTTTTGTTTCCTGAACATCTGTGATCGCTATGACCGACATCCCTTACACACTCTCCTTAAACATCGACGATTTTCGTCAACACAAGATCGCTGGGCCGCTAAACAACGCGACCACCGAGCTTGCAGACGGAGAGGTCTTATTTCGTGTCGACAAACTCGCGCTCACAGCAAACTCGATCAGCTATGGTTTTGCGGGCAAGTCGGGATTAATCCGATACCTTGATATCTACCCTGCTGACGATGGCTCTGCCAACCTCCCCTGTTGGGGCTATGCTGATGTTTTAGACTCCATGCATCCATCGCTAAAGGTGGGTGATCGCGTCTATGGATTCCTGCCAATTGCATCCCACGTGATTATGCAACCGGGCAAAGTAAGCCCCAACGGGTTTACTGACATCCGCGCCTGCCGTGCAGTGGTGCCACCCTTTTACAACGAGTACGCCCTGACACACAGCGAGCCTGGCTATGCGCCTGATTTTGAAGAGGCAATCATGCTTTTTCGCCCATTATTTGGAACCTCGTTCCTCATGCAAAGTTACTGCGAGGACCATGCGTTTCACGGGGCGAAACGGGTCATTGTCACCTCCGCATCCGCCAAAACCGCCATGGGGTTTGGCTACTTGATGAATAAGAATTTCAGCGGCGTCATCGAGTGTATTGGACTAACCTCTGCCAAAAACCGCGCCTTTGTCGACAGCCTTAATTGCTACGATCAAGTG
>CAJXZI010000187.1 GCA_913063005.1 uncultured Halieaceae bacterium
TGTCCCGTTGGTGGCTGACGCCCCCGCGTTCATGACGCTCAAGATTTGATACACTTGCCGCCTTTTGGGAACAGCCAGCGTGCAAGTTAAAATTTGCGGTATTACCAGAGCCGAAGATGCAGTTGCTGCTGTAGAGGCTGGTGCCGATGCAATCGGGCTCATCTTCTACTCGGGCAGCAAGCGTCATGTAGCACCGCAACGGGCGGCCGAAATTATATCGAATGTCTCGCCTTACACGTCGGTTGTCGGCCTGTTCGTCAATGCAGATGCTGGGTACGTGAGCGATGTGCTCAGTTGCTGTCCGCTTTCTCAGTTGCAATTTCATGGTGATGAGACACCTGAGTTTTGCAGCTCCTTTGGCAGACCGTATGTCAAAAGTGTCCCAGTCTCGAGTCCTGAGAGGATGTCAGAAATTGTGGCTGCCCACCCCAATGCACGAGCTTACTTATTCGACACTCAAGTAACTGGAGCGCACGGTGGGACAGGAAAAACCTTCGACTGGCGGCTTATGCCTCAAAAAAATATTGGACATCGCGTGCTCGCGGGTGGATTAGACGCGGAAAACGTTGCAGAAGCCATTAGAATAGCGTGCCCTGACGCCGTTGACGTGAGTAGCGGTGTGGAGGTCGTACCCGGTGAAAAAGACCACGACAAGTTGTATCGATTTATTAGAGCGGCGAAGCGTGCCGACGAGGTAGTAGTCAAATGACAATAGATATTAATCCAGAGCTCTACGCGCAGGTCCCAGACGAGCACGGGCGTTTCGGTGTTTATGGCGGTAAGTTTGTTGCGGAGACACTGATGTCAGCTCTGGCGGAGCTGGAAGCGCTCTACGACTCGTTGAAAGACGACCCAGCGTTTCTGCGCGAGTTTGATTTGGACCTGGCACATTACGTCGGGCGCCCATCACCGTTGTACGAAGCGTCGCGGTGGTCAGATATGATCGGCGGCGGTCGGATTTATCTCAAACGAGAGGATTTGAATCACACCGGCGCCCACAAGGTCAACAATACGATTGGACAGGCACTTCTCGCTAAGTACATGGGTAAAAAACGCGTAATTGCAGAGACAGGTGCTGGCCAGCACGGGGTTGCTAGCGCAACTGTTGCTGCACGTCTTGGCCTCGAGTGCCACGTCTTCATGGGAGAGGAAGATGTCCGACGTCAGGCGCTGAACGTCTACCGCATGAAGTTGCTGGGCGCGACGGTGGTGCCGGTCACTTCTGGATCGAAAACACTCAAGGACGCCATGAATGAAGCGCTCCGAGACTGGGTGACTAACGTTGACGATACTTTCTACATCATTGGCACGGTTGCGGGGCCGCACCCTTACCCCATGCTCGTTCGTGACTTTCAGAGCGTGATTGGCCGCGAGGCGCGAGCTCAGTCTTTGGCGATGACAGGTAAGTTGCCTGACGCACTGGTTGCGTGTGTGGGCGGCGGTTCAAACGCAATTGGTCTCTTCCATCCGTTCCTCGCAGACCATGACGTCGCTATGTATGGTGTTGAGGCGGGTGGCAAAGGTGTGAGCACCGGAGAGCACGCTGCACCGTTAAGTGCAGGTATTCCGGGCGTCTTGCACGGCAACCGCACTTATCTTATGCAGGATGAGAATGGCCAGATCATGCATACCCACTCTGTCTCTGCAGGCCTCGATTATCCAGGTGTTGGGCCAGAGCATGCTTGGCTGAAAGATATCGGTCGAGTTAACTACGTTGATGCGACCGATACCGAGGCGCTTGCCGCCTTCCATCGCGTGACTCGCGTTGAGGGCATCATGCCTGCGCTTGAGACAGCGCACGCACTTGCCTACGCAGAGAAGCTGGCAGCAACAATGACGCCAGACCAACACATCATCGTAAACCTTTCGGGGAGAGGCGATAAGGATATCCTGACTGTCGCTGAAATTGACGGCATCGAATTGGGAGCCAGCTAATGTCTCGATTGGGCCCACTTTTTGAGCGATTAAAAACAGAAGGTCGACGCGCAGTTATCCCTTACCTGGTGGCTGGAGATCCTAACGAAGATCTAACCGTACCCCTGATGCATGCATTGGTCGAAGCGGGCGCTGATGTGATTGAGGTGGGAGTGCCTTTCTCCGACCCCATGTCAGAAGGCCCTACGATTCAAAAAGGTCACGAACGTGCGCTTGAGGGTGGAACAAGTCTTAAATCTACTCTCGCACTGGTGGCGCAGTTCAGGCAAACCAACACGACAACACCGCTTGTACTCATGGGTTATGCCAACCCACTCGAGCGGCAGGGCTATGCTTTTGTTGCTGACGCTTGTGCCGATGCAGGCATCGACGGTCTGATCACGGTCGATTTGCCACCCGAGGAAGTCTCGGCGATGAATACCGAGCTTCGACGGCGCGAATTGGATAACATTTTTTTGATATCACCCACCACGAGTGACGAGCGCGTTGCAACCATCACAGAGCAGGCGAGTGGCTTTATTTACTATGTGGCACTCAAGGGAGTCACGGGAGCAGGGCATCTCGATACGGAGGCAGTAGAAGCGCATCTCTCGCTGATTCGCGGTCACACAGATCTACCAGTAGCTGTTGGTTTCGGTATCAAGGACGCCGAAACGGCCGCGACAGTGGCAGGCTGTGCTGACGCAGTGGTTGTGGGTAGCGCAATGGTCGACTGTATTGCTGCTGAATACGCGTCCAATGGCAATTCTGCGACTGCCATTGAAAAAGCAACTTCATTGATCTCAACGATAAGAACCGGCGTAAATTTGGCAACTTCCAAGTAAAACCGTCATCGACGTATACTGCGCGCTAGGGCGAGCAGGGGGCTTATATGAGTTGGATCGATAAGATTATTCCGTCTGGTGTTAGAAAAACGGACACCGAAAAGCGTGCGAATGTCCCCGAGGGACTGTGGCGAAAGTGCGCGAAGTGCGACTCTGTACTGTACCGCCCGGATCTAGAGCGCAACGCAGAAGTATGCCCAAAGTGCGATCACCACATGCGGATTACGGCCCGGCGTCGTCTTGATCTTTTTCTCGACGAAGCAGGTCGCACTGAACTCTTCCCCGAACTTGAAACGATTGATCGACTCAAGTTCAAAGACAAAAAACGCTACCGCGACAGATTGACCTCGGCACAAAAGAGCACCGGTGAAAAAGACGCGATCATTGCTTATCGGGGCACTTTACACGGTCTCGACGTCGTAGCGATTGCTTTCGAATTCAACTTCCATGGGGGCTCGATGGGCTACGCGGTGGGTGAGAAGTTCACCCGCGCTGCAGGCGTCGCTTTGGAAAATGGTATTCCGCTTATTTGCTTTGCAGCCTCTGGCGGTGCACGCATGCAGGAAGCGCTCATCTCGCTCATGCAGATGGCAAAAACATCTGCGGTTATCGAGCGTTTGAAGGCGGCTGGGGTGCCATACGTATCCGTTATGACTGATCCGATTTACGGCGGTGTGTCAGCGTCTTTGGCCCTGTTGGGCGACATCAATGTCGCCGAGCCGGATGCGAGAGCAGGGTTTGCCGGGCCCAATATCATTGAGCAGACGATTCGGCAAAAATTGCCCAGAGGATTTCAGCGAAGCGAGTTTTTACTCGAGCATGGCGCGATCGACATGATTATTCCTCGCGCTGAGATGCGGGACACGCTGGCAAGGGTGTTGTCGAAATTTACCAATACTCAGTTGGCCTCGTAAGACACACGGGTGGACTCAAAATCTCTCGGAACCTGGCTCTCCGAACTTGAGCAGCTTCATCCTTCGGCAATTGACCTCGGTCTGGCTCGCTGTGGTGAGGTCGCAGGTCGTCTTGACTTGCTCTCACCGTCAGCTACGACCATCACGGTAGCCGGGACTAATGGTAAAGGGAGCACAGTCGCAGTCATGGAAGCGCTGCTTTGTGAGCAGGGTGTTTCCTGCGGTGCTTTTACGTCGCCCCATCTCATCAACTACAACGAACGAATTCGCGTCAACGGCACTGAGGTTGACGATGACGTCATCGTCCGAGCTTTTGAAGCAATTGATTCGGCTCGAGGCGATATCTCACTCACTTACTTTGAGTTCGGTGCGCTCGCAGCCCTGTGGGTGTTTCGTGAGTTGGGCGTTGAATATCAACTGCTAGAGGTGGGCTTGGGTGGGCGCTTAGATGCGGTCAATATTATCGACGCGGATGTTGCTGTGGTCACCGCTATCGGGCTCGATCATCAGGAATGGTTGGGGTCTGACGTTGAGACAATAGCGATTGAGAAATGTGGAATCGCGCGCTCAGGAAAGCCTTGCATTGTGGCAGATGAACATGCACCTCTTACTGTCCTGAAAACCCTTAGCGATCTAGGTGCAACAGCGATCAAAGGGGGTTCCGACTATCGATTTAGTGACACGCTTTTTTCGTGGTGCGATGGACAGTCATTTCCTTGGGACGTACCGAGCGGTGTTATTCCGTTAAACGCTGCGGCGGCGGTTGCTGCCTTGTTGTCTGCAGGACTGGCTGTTGACGAAAGAGGCTTTGCAAATGCAATGCGTCAGCTACGGCTCCGTGGCAGGCGCGAGCATATTGATCGGGGTGAGGGTGACCTGAGCATCGTTCTGGACGTGGCTCACAATCCCGATGCGGCGATGAAACTACACGAGTTCCTGGCGACATTGCGTAAAGTTGAAAAAACGGTTGCTGTGTTTGCCGTCATGGCGGACAAGAACTGCCATGATATGGTTTCGCGGCTACGAAACGACGTCGATGTTTGGTGCTTACCCAAGGGGATTGGGGGTGAGCGGGGGCAGGACCCTGAAAAACTTGCGGACTATTTGGGGGAGAGTAGTCGGGTGTTTG
>CAJXZI010000188.1 GCA_913063005.1 uncultured Halieaceae bacterium
ATTCCATTCGCAACTCCTGAGTTGCCTGCTGAAGCTCGGTGCCTTTGATCTTCAGAAGGGAAGACTCAGGCCCCGGGAACCCGCCCGCCGCCATGGTTGCCAATGTGCGTAGTTCGGTGAACTCAAGGGCCATAAGCTCGACTTCAATATCGGCCATGCGCTGCTGGAAACCCGCATCATCCATAAGACGCTGACCACCGTTCACCTCTGCAGCAGCGGCTTCTTTGATCAAGCGCATATTGCGCTTGATATCAGCAACGCCTGCAATACCTGTTCGCTCGTGAGCCAACAACGCTTTAGCCACGGTCCAGCCTTTACCGACTTCACCGACAACGTTCTTGGCAGGTACGCGAACATTGTTGAACTCAACCTCGTTCAAATTGTGCTCGTTATCGATACCGATGATTGGGTTGACCTTGATGCCCTCTGACTTCATGTCAACCAAGATGAAAGTAATACCTTCCTGCTTCTTGCCGCTGTTGTCAGTTCGAACAAGGCAGAAAATCCAGTCTGCGTGCTGCGCGTAGGTAGTCCAGATCTTCGCGCCGTTGATGATGTAGTCATCACCATCGCGCTCAGCTTTTGTCTTGAGGCTCGCAAGGTCAGAACCTGAACCGGGCTCTGAGTAACCCTGACACCACCAGTCTTCACTCTGCAGAATACGGGGCAGGAAGTACTCTTTCTGCTCATCCGTACCGAACGCCATAATGACGTTAGCCACCATGACCAGGCCAAAAGGCACAACGTCGGGAATACCGCGCAGTGAACGCTCAGATTCCCAGATGTATTTCTGGGTTGCCGTCCAACCGGTACCGCCGTGCTCGACAGGCCAGTTCGGTGCAACCCAACCCTTGGCGTACAGCTTCTTCTGCCACTCGACCATGCCCTTAGAGCCGCGGCTCTTTAGGTGCGCCTGCATTTCGGCGTCAAATTCTGTGTCGAGGAAGTTGCGGACCTCATCGCGAAACGCGATGTCTTCTGCTGCTAATGCAATATCCATTGTCTAAGCTCCCGTGAGTGCGTCATCGCCGATGGATGCCGGCGAATTTGAACCTTGAGTAGGTTTTTTCAACGAGGCGAATGTTAGCGTTTTGGTAATTTTTTGCAAATAATTTGCGAATAAAAAATGCTGACCTCAACGACCGTAGCCTACTCATCAATACAATAACGAAAAGAGTTTACGCTGGTACTCAGCGGCCAAGGGATCTCCCTTACCAATTGTGGCAATTGTATCGAGATACACCCGCTTCGCTTCGCCGTTATTCCAGTCTCTGTCAGCACGCAAAACAACCAGCAGGTGCTCCAACGCGTCTTTAAAGTGAGATGACGTCGACAGCTGAATCGCCAGCTTGACGCGCACCTCGTGGTTTCCCTCATCGGCCGCAAGGTCTCGTTCCAGCGCTTCGATTTCTGGTGACTTGCCCGCTTCCCGCTTGAGCTCGATTTGCGCCATCAATTGCTCATGAACTGCTTCCCGGTCCACCAATCGCACTTCATTAAGCACTTCTTCCGCATCATCGAGACGATTGGCCTCAACGAGTGCACCCGCATAGGCCAGTGTCACTTCCAGCAGCTTGCTTGATTCTTCCCAAGCTGCTCGCAGTAAGGCGACAGCCTCCGCCGTATTACCCTGGTCTAACAACTCCGCTGCTTCTGCAATTTTCGCATCCCATGGCGAAGGCAAATGCTTTTGCAGCATTTCGCGGACCGCAGTTTCGGGCTGCGCCCCCGCAAACCCGTCAACAGGCTGACCGTCCTTGAACACCATCACCGTTGGCAGGCTTCGAACGCCTAACTGCTGTGAGATCCCCTGCTGCTCGTCGGCGTTCACTTTCGCAAGAAGGAAGGCGCCCGCGTACTCGTCAGCCAATTTTTCGAGAAGCGGCATCAATTGCTTACACGGCGCACACCACTCGGCCCAAAAGTCGACGACCACAGGTCGGTTGAACGACTCATCAATCAAATACTGCTGCGCGTTTTCCTGATTGATCTCAATGACGTTCATGGGTCCCCCGGTTGATTTGCTTATGACAGGCCGAGCACATCAGCCATGCTGTAGTTACCTGCCGACTTTCCCGGCAAAAAGTGTGCTGCGCGAAGAGCCCCAGTCGCAAACGCGTTACGGCTGCTTGCTTTGTGCGTAATTTCGAGACGCTCGCCCTCGGTGCCGAACATTACCGTGTGCTCACCGACAATATCGCCAGCGCGAGTCACTGAAAAACCGATAGAGCCTGGCTCCCGCGCCTCGCGTACGGCTGAGCGATCGTAGCGAGCGACATCGCTGAGCGAGGTGCCCATCGCATCGGTGATTGCTTGGCCCATGGCCAAGGCGGTTCCAGAGGGTGCGTCGATCTTGTGTTTGTGATGCGCTTCGTGAATCTCGATGTCAGCGTCAGAACCCATAACGTCTGCAGCAATGGCTAACAAACGATAGGCGAGATTGACACCCGTACTAAAGTTCGCTGCGCGACAGCTCGCAACCGATGCGAGGCTCGCATCCAACGCCGACAGTTGATCGTCAGAAAATCCGGTGGTGCCGATGACAATCGGCACACCCGCGTCGGCACAGAGCGTCGCGTTTGCAAGCGTTGACTCGGGTAAGGTGAAGTCAATCACGACGTCTACCGCGTCAACACAGAGCGTTTCGGTGATTGTAAGACTGGGTGCGTCACTCCCCAGCAACGACTGGATATTGGTTCCCGAGAGCCCACTGCCGGGTCGAGCCGCGAAGGCTGTCAACTCTGCGTTGTTGTCAGCGATCACGGCGCGAGCTACCGCCTGACCCATTCGCCCGCTCGCACCCGTCACTGCAACTCTCAATGTCATCCGTTAAGTCCTTCGAAAAAACTCTTCACGCCGTCAAACCAACTCGACTGCCGAGGTGACTGATCACCACCTTCGCCCAAGCTCTTACGGAATTTCTCAAGTAACTCCGTTTGCTCGGCGTTCAGATTAACAGGCGTTTCCACAACAGCGCGACACAGCAAGTCGCCAACCGGACCGCCACGAACAGGCTTCACACCTTTACCGCGCAAACGGAACAACTTGCCAGTTTGCGTTTCAGAGGGAATACGAAGCTTTACGCGACCATCCAGAGTGGGAATTTCGTGCTCACCGCCCAATGCCGCGTCAGCAAAGCTGATAGGGAACTCGCAATAGAGGTTTCGGCCATCACGCTCAAACAAAGGATGCTGCTTTACAGAGATCTGAACGAAGAGGTCACCGTTGGGACCACCTGACGGTCCTGCCTCGCCTTCGCCACTCAGGCGGATTCGATCGCCGGTATCAACACCAGGTGGAACCTTGACCGACAGCGTCTTAGTCTTCTCGACCAAACCTTCGCCGTAACAAGAGCCACAAGGCGAGTCGATACTCTGACCACGACCTCGACACTTGGGACAGGTTTGCTGAACTTGGAAGAAACCCTGCTGCATTCGGACCTGACCGCTGCCACCACAGCCGCTACAGGTCGTTGCACTCGTTCCGGGTTTAGCACCACTACCATCGCAGGTATCGCAGTGCTGCAGTGATGGCACTTTGATCTCCGCTGTTTTTCCGCGAACCGCGTCTTCCAAAGAAACTTCTAGGGTGTAACGCAGATCAGAACCGCGCTGCGGTCCCTGACGACGACCACCGCCGCCCCCGAAAATATCACCAAAGACATCACCGAAAATATCGCTGAAGTTTCCACCTTGGAAGCCGCCGCCACCCATCTGCGGGTCGACACCTGCGTGACCGTATTGGTCGTAAGCCTGCCGCTTTTCAGCGTCGCTCAGAATTTCGTAGGCTTCGGATGCTTCCTTGAACTTCTCGTCCGCGTTTTCGTCATCCGGATTGCGGTCCGGATGGTACTTCATGGCAACGCGTCGATACGCCTTTTTGATGTCTTGTGCCGAGGACGACTTATCGACCCCCAACACTTCATAATAATCGCGCTTTGACATAGTCATTCCCGCCACTCGAACATCGGTGGCCTAGTTAAAAAAAAACGGATTCCAACCAGCAGCCAGAACCCGTACAACGTTTAACGTGTCACAAATCTGAGCGGTTCAAAACCGCACCGATTAACGCTTATCGTCTTCACGAACCTCTTCAAACTCTGCATCCACAACATCGCCGTCAACCGCATCGTCCTCAGGACCTGCCTGCTCGCCAGCAGCTTCACCGGCTTCCGCTTGTGCTGCATACATCTTCTGAGCAACGCCACTTGTGGCTTCGGTTAGCTTGGTAGTCGCAGCTTCAATCGCGTCCTTGTCGTCACTCTTGACCGCTTCTTCCGCTTCACTGATCGCCGATTCGATTGCCGAGCGCTCGTCATCGGTCGCGTGCTCGCCGGCTTCTTCCAACGTCTTCTTCGCCGCGTTAATCATGCCGTCCGCTGCGTTTCGAGCCGTTACTAGCTCTTCAAACTTCTTGTCGGCGTCCGCATTTGCTTCCGCGTCTGCAACCATTTGCTCGATGTCTTCCTCGGATAGACCACCCGACGCAGTAATGCGAATCGACTGTTCCTTACCGGTTGCCTTGTCCTTCGCTGACACATTCAAGATACCGTTCGCATCAAGATCAAACGTCACCTCGATTTGTGGCATGCCACGCGGCGCCGGTGGGATATCAGCAAGATCAAATCGTCCCAGGGACTTGTTGGATGCCGCCTGCTTGCGCTCACCCTGAACAACGTGAATAGTCACAGCCGTCTGGTTGTCTTCTGCGGTAGAGAACACCTGCGACTTCTTCGTCGGGATCGTGGTGTTCTTCTCGATAAGCGGTGTCGCAACGCCACCCATTGTCTCAATGC
>CAJXZI010000189.1 GCA_913063005.1 uncultured Halieaceae bacterium
CGTTGTCTCTGACGACGAGGAGTGGCGTGCCCGCCGCTGTGCGCGAGATAAAACTACCCGCTTCAGGGATGGCTGCTGATGGGCAAAATACAACCGGTCTCTGTCGTAGCAGCGCGATCTCTTGGTTGTAGCGATCTTCGCTCGTGTAATGCTCTACAGGCTCATGCCACTGCACCGTACCAAGGTCGGTCGTACCGTTATCAATATGATCAAAAATGCGATCGGTAATGTCGGCAATTTCGAGTAGACCAACCGTGTTGTTATTCATGTGGCTGCGCTCTTTAGTGATTTATGCGGATCAATAGCTACCCATCACCATGGTTTGTTAGCTCGGATCAGCCAGCTTGAGTAATTGCTTGCCGTGGTTCTCGCCCGTGTAGAGGCGGCGTAGGGTATTTGGGATATTCTCGAAACCTTCCTGCACATCCACCTGAAATTTCAGATCACCCGACATTACCCATCCCATGAGATCTTGAATTGCTTCCATTGCCCGTGGCATGTAGTCGAGGATGATAAAACCTTCCATGCGTGCGCGGTTGGTAACTAAATTCATAAGGTTAGAGGGGCCAGGGATAGGTTCTTCGGCGTTGTAGCCTGAAATGCCGCCACACAAGACAACCCGGGAGTATAGAGCCAGATGGTTTAGCGCCGCTTCGAGCGTATCGCCGCCAACGTTATCAAAGAAGACATTCCATTTGTCGGGACAGGCCTGGGCGATTTGTGCCTCTAAATTGCCCTGTTTGTAGTCTATAGCGGCGTCTAATCCTGCGACTTCGGTAAGCCATGCGCACTTTTCGGGTCCGCCAGCAATACCGACGACGCGGCATCCTTTGATCTTGGCAATCTGGGCAGCGACCGAACCCGTTGCGCCCGCAGCGCCAGACACCAATACGGTTTCGCCCTCTTTTGGCTGTCCGAGTTCCAGCATTCCAAAGTATGCGGTGATGCCAGTCAATCCGATAACCGACAACATCATCTCAGGCGTCACGCCCTCCGGTATTTTGGTGACGCCCGTGACGCCTTCACCGGGAGTGATTACAGCGTAGTCCTGCCAGCCGCCCATGGTTTGTACGAGATCGCCTTCAGCATAGTCTTGGTGGTTGGATAACACCACCTGACCCACTGTCCCGCCACGCATCACCTCGCCAATCTCTACTGGGGGAAGGTAGCTTGGGCGGTCAACCATCCAACCGCGTTGCGTGGGGTCGAAAGAAAAGTACAGATTTTTGATGAGAATCTGCTGATCTTGAAGCTTTGGGACGGTGGTCTCAACGAATTCGAAATTATCTCGTCCGACCATGCCCACAGGACGTTTCGCTAGGCGCCATTGCCGATTAATTGTCATTCAAATTCCCTCAATTTCTTTTGTGAGTTGCTCGATGCCTGCGATGATGTAATCCACCGTCATTTCAATCATTTCGTCTTGATCTTTGGCTTGCTTGCCCGACCACTCAGCCGCAGCCCAAGCCGCTCCTCTTGAAAGCTGAACAATCAGGCGTGCGCGATCGAGGTCTAACTTGTAATGCTTCGCAGTGCGCTCGATCAAAAAGTCGGCGGCGTATTGTCCGTTTCGCTTGAGTTCGTCTTGAATGACACAGGCGATTTCCGGTTGTGTAATGAGCACCGGAAGGACAGTACCCGGTGCGTTGTGTTCGAAATTACTGCGCACCGATACCCGTACGATATCCTGAAATGTCTCTGCCTCGGCGGCAGCTACCCCTGTCCTATGTCCAAAACGGGCGTACTCGCGTTTCAAGAGCGCTTGAAGTAGCGACACGCGACTTGAGAAGTAGTTGTAGACCAAGGGTACTGAGACAGAGGCTTCCGAGGCGAGGCTCTCCATCGTGAACGTTGCAAGCCCATGTCGACAGATGAGCGCAGCGGCTGCATCGAGCAATTGATCTGTTCGTGCTTCGGGGCTTAGTCGAGTTCGTTTTCGTTGCACGGCGTTTTATCTGCTATTACTTAACGGAATTTATAATAGCGAGCTGCGGTGATGAGTAAAGGGGCTAGAGTTAATTCAGCGTAGCTTCAATGTCCCTACACTCTCTCTTTTGCTGCATTGCTGCTTTGGACGCTTTAGAAGTGAAAACCGGAACAAAAGCGTGGGTTAGTCAGGAATAAACGTGGGGAAGTCGTCAGAGACGCCCTCGTAAATATACTCCCAAGCGCCGTCTTGCATAACCGCTCTGTGTCGAGCACCGGGCGTGGTGCTTTGTCCATTGTCATAGCCCGCATCGCCGTCGAACATGACTAAAACAGTCTCACCTTCCTTGGCGAATATGGGGAGTACTTCTGGAGACGTTATTTCCTGCTCTCCGGCGATCATGTCTGCGGTACTTTGATAGCGTAATAAGCTGCATAGCGTCACATAAGTCGGAGGCATCATGCCCATGTCACCTGCTTTGTGGGCGGCAACGACATCGGCAACGCGCATCCATTGGTGGTCGTGTATTTCGCCGCCATCGATTGTAACCGTGTCGTCGTGAGCGATCGGGGCTGCAAAAATCCAGGTTTGAAAGCGTTTTGGCTCCGCCGTGGGCGTTGTCCACTGACTCAGCTGGACCATGTTGTCGAGGTCAGGCGTTAAACCGCATTCTTCCTGAGCCTCGCGCGCTGCCGCAATACGTGCTGCGGCATTAACGTCACCGCCGCCAGCATCCATGTCTTCCTGGTCAATCGCCCCTCCCGGAAACACCCAAAGTCCGCCAGCGAACATGAGTGCTTTGTTGCGCTTGAGCATCAAAGTTTCCATGCCTTCGTCGGTATCGCGAAGAAGAACAACGGTGCTAGCGGGTCGGAGGGCTTTGGGGTCGGTCATCTATTCAATTCCTTGTTATGTTTTTTATCCGTTTTGGTGTTGTTCATGCTGCGATGTATTTGGCTGTTCGAAGTTCAGTCTTGCGTTGCTGATTAAATCGATGAAATACAGTGCTGAAATGTCACTGTGCCAGCCTGATAGCGCTGAGCCAAGTGCTCTCAGGTCTTAAATCATAATCAGTAGGTGGGACTCGAGAGTCCCCGCGCGAACGTGCAGGGTCTCGTCCATGAAGTAGGCTGCCAGCGGCAAAAGGTTGTTTGCGGGGTTTCCGAGGCGTATCGACGCCGTCCGTAGTTGAGAATTAACGAACTGGATCAGTATTGAGCTTTGGCAGATTCTTGGTATTCAACAGCGTAGCAACCCACAGGTGTAAGAGATTAGAGCGGTACGCCTCGTTAATCACTTCGTCTCCCTCGTTGGACTGGCTAATCGACCACTTTGTCGCGTCCAGTGGATAGTCATCGACGTCATCTAGATAACCATCATTGTCGTCATCGCCATCCTCGGTGTTTCCCTGACCGTCATTGTCAGTATCGATGCTGTCATTGGGGTCCAGCGGCAGATCGTCGATCGGATCGGCAACGCCATCGCCGTCTGAGTCCTCGTCGTCGGCGTTTGCGCCAAACACTCTCACGTAATCGACAACAAGCCGCTGCGGGAAGTTGGTGCTGTCATCGGGGTAGCCTGGCCAGCGGCCACCTACAGCGATGTTAAAGATGAGAAAGAACGGCTTTTGAAAGGCATCAAAATCAGGCGCGTCCGAGAACTGATAGCTGTAAAACGGGATGTCATCTACCAGCCAGGTAACGCCATCAGGCGATCGGATCATGCTGAAGACATGAAAGCCGTAGGAGAACTTTCCTGAATCTAATTGATAGGAGCCGCCCTGATAGGTGTGAGAGTAAGGCGCATTCAGGCCGCCGCGATTCCAATGCATGGTTCCGTGGACGGTCTTCTCTCGTCCTCCGCCACCAATCATCTCCATAATGTCGAGCTCGCCCGTTTTGGGCCAACCAACTTGCCGGAAGTTTGCACCCAGCGCCCATAACGCAGGCCAAATACCTTGCCCTTCTGGTAGTGCAGCGCGGATGTCGACTCGCCCGTAGGTAAATTCGACCTCGCCCTCGGTTTTGATTCGGGTAGAGGTATAGGTTGATCCACCTTTGCGCTGCTCTCTCGCCGTAATGACTAGGTGGCCGTTTTGCACCGTGGCGTTTTGAGGCTGATAGTACTGCCATTCCTCGTTACCCCAACCGTTATCGCCGATATCAAAGTTCCAATCGCGCAGATTGACGTCGTTACCATCAAACTCATCCGCCCACAGGAGTCGCATATCAGGGTAATTTTCAGGCGATAAATTTTCCTCGCCTCTAAGGTTGTCGAGCAGTAACAGGGGGCCACCAGTGCCTCGCTGCAAGCCGGCCGACATAGCAGTCATGCGCCAAACAATGCTTTTGATGTCGACTGTTACGAGACCGAGGTCGCTAGGCCAAAACACAAGACCTGTGTCGACATTTTGGAGGTCAAGGTCACCTGCGACGAGATCATCGACGTCAATGGTGATTGTCGTCCACTCATCACTCAGCGTCTCGGGCAGACGAATTTCACCTGATGAACAGGGCCACTCACAGTCGACTTTTATCGTAAGCGCTGTGTTAGGTTCTGAGGCTCGTGCTTGAATTTCTATGGTGCCGCCCTGGAAGACCCGAAAGTCTTGTGGGATCGACGCTTTAAAATACACTCCCGCTAACTGGCCACTTCCCGGGTATTCGAAGCGAAGGATTCTATTGTCGTCACTGCCCACCCAGGACCAACTGATATTTGGGCAGCTTGCGCCGGAATCGTTGATGCAACTATCAAAATCGATTTCCTGGTCGAAAGCTCCAATACCGCCATCCCATGTTGGACCAATTCCCGAGGCATCAACGACGGTCAAAACGCGCTCTGAAGCGATGGCCATCGGC
>CAJXZI010000190.1 GCA_913063005.1 uncultured Halieaceae bacterium
TAGATGTCAGCAGTGCTCTGGATCTCGCGCCCACGACAGTGGAAACGCTTAATGGTGCCAAGGTGGCGGTCACAACACGTAACGACCAAAATCTCTACGTGAACTTCTCTAAAGTCGTCGACTACGATATCGAGGCGTCTAACGGTGTCATCCACGTTATCGATTCAGTATTGCTTCCACCTGACCTCACGCCCTCGGCGCTCACCATTGCAGAGATCGCCTCAGCGGATGAGAACTTCAGTACGTTGGTAGCGGCGTTGACTGCTGCAAACCTGGTCGGTGCGGTCAGCGATCCCGATGCAGCGCTCACGGTATTTGCGCCCACCAACGCAGCCTTTGATGCGCTGGGCGAGGGTGCGGTGCCTTTCCTATTGGAGAATCTAGAGCTTCTCGAGCAAGTTCTGCTGTATCACGTGTTTGGTGCAGAGGTGTCCTCCATCGATGCTATTGCTGCAGCGGGCAGTGAAATAACGATGTTAAACGGCGAAAACGCCTCTGTTTCATTAGCTGAAGACGGTCAAGGCTTGATGATCAACGGCTCAAACATCGTGATAACGGATATTGTAGCGGCTAACGGCATCATCCACGTGATCGATGCCGTACTCGGCACTGAGGAGTTGGAGCTCGGCGAAGAAGACACGGGCATCCTTGGAACCTGGCAATTGGCACCTGAAGCTGGTTCGCTGGGTGTGGGCCCTGCTGAATTTGACGTCTCCTGGTGGAATGGTGACGAAGGCGTGATCGCATTACGCGACTGTCTCTATGACGATGAGTTCGTCTTCAGCCGAGATGGTTCATTCATGAATGTTCTTGGGGACACAACGTGGGTTGAAGGTTGGCAAGGTGGCCAAGATTCCTGTGCTGCTCCTGTTGCACCTCACGACGGTAGCAACCCAGCAACCTTCGAATATGACGAAGCTGCCATGACTCTCACCCTGACAGGTCAGGGCGCGTACATGGGCATTCCAAAACCAGTAAACGGTGCTGAGTTGGCCACACCTGCTGAAGCGCCAGGTAGTGTTGTTTATAACGTCTACCCACAAGAAGATGGTTCTATGGTGCTTTCGATTGAAGCAGGTGCCGGTGTTTGGTGGAACTACAAGTTTGTTAAGACAGCTGAACCACCACCCCCATCTCCTTTCCCCGGCACTTGGGTTGTCGCCTCCGAAGCTGGCTCGCTTGGCGTGGGTCCCGCGGAGTTTGACGTGTCATGGTGGAACGGTGACGACGGCGTGATTGCAGCGCGAGCTTGTTATTACGACGACGAATACATCTTCACTCCTGACGGTGGCTTCCGCGTTGATACTCAGGGAGACACATGGATAGAAGGCTGGCAAGGAGCCGCCGAGGACGGTTGTGCTGCACCCGTGGCACCGCATGATGGATCGATGGCCGCCACCTGGTCACATGATCAGATGGCTGGCACATTGACCATCAACGGCAAGGGTTCCTACGTAGGCTTGCCCAAAGCAGTCAACGGATCTGAGCTAGCCAACCCGGCAGACGCACCAGACAGCATCGTCTACAACGTCTACCCGCAAGAAGATGGAAGCGTCCTCGTCTCTGTAGAGGCCGGCGCTGGTGTATGGTGGAACTACAAGTTGGTGAAGACTGCTGACGCAGCTGAGGCATCGGTTTTGGCGGGTACTTGGTACATGTCGCTTGCTGACGGTTCGCTGGGTGTCGGTCCTTCCGAGTTCGATGTTTCTTGGTGGAGTAACGACGGCGCTGTTACCGATGGCCGCGCTTGCTACTTTGATGACAGTTACGTCTTTGGTGCATACGGCTCCTTTGCCAATGTACAGGACGGGGATACATGGGTAGAGGCGTGGCAAGGCGTAGGCGAAGACCAATGTGCCGCACCTGTCGCGCCTCATGACGGCTCAGCAAACGCCTCCTTTAACTACGATGCAGAAGCACAGACACTCACCATCAACGGTTTAGGTGCGTACATCGGGTTGCCAAAAGCTGTAAACGGTGCAGAGATCGCATCGCCTGCTGAGGCTGCATCAAGCATCACATACAACGCTTACCTAAACGACGATGGCACTATGGATGTCACCGTCGAGGCAGGTGCAGGAGTCTGGTGGAACTACGTTCTTATCAGGGAGTAATCTCCACGGATGTTTTATAAGGCGGCCAATGGCCGCCTTTTTTTTGTCTGAGTGCTTTAGCTGGTAGTTCATCCGTCTATGCTCTAGGCTTTTCACATAAATTGACGTTGACACTCTCAAGCCCAGCCCAGGACGCTCATTCAGGGCTACATAAAAAAAACGCCGCAACTCAAAACAACAATAAAGGCACTACCCAATGAAATCGACGATCACGTTGCTGCTGCTCTATGGGGCATTTTGGTTTTGGTACACCCCTAGCGGTGCACCACTGAGCGATAAAGAAATTGAAGCGTATCTCTCGCGCATTGACTCGGCTGAGGGTCGCGCGCAGATTGAGGCCTTTGCCCGAGAGGACACAGGTCGCTCGTTTTACATGCTCAATGCGCTGGACTTAAATGAGTTACCCGGAGTTGTGGAAGGCGCGCCAGAAGGGTCTGACGGTCAGCAACTGATGGACCTTTATATGGAGCACATGCTCCCCGCACTGTTAGCCAGAGCAAGTCATCCCGTTTTCTTTGGTGTGGCCGTTGGTAAGAGTGTCGAAGTTGTTGGTATCGAAAACGCAGAGACATGGGATAGAGGCGCACTGGTGCGCTATCGAAGTCGGAGAGACCTGCTCGACATTGTGACTAACCCTGACTTTCGCGGGCGACACCACTTCAAGGTTGCCGCGCTGGAAAAGACCATTGCCTACCCCATCGAAACGCCGTTTTTTCCGGGTGATCTGCGGCTATTGCTCGGGCTGGTGGCGGCGCTATTAATTTCCTTGTCACTTCGACGATAGCGCCTCTAGACACCACCCAAACCCACGCTAAGATATGGCACAGAATATGCCAATAACAGAGTCGTTACTTTAAATAGGAGCTTTACCTTGAAAAAGCGCTACATCTTACTTCTCATTATCTTTGCCGTGTTGATTGGTGGGTATAGCCAGAGAGACATGCTTGTGACGCGCCTGCTCCAAGCAGGCATCGATCGACAATTCTCAGCCGGCGGCATTGCCGCACTGGGAGATGGGCTCCACGTTGGCTTGTGTGGTGCGGGCTCACCACTGCCTGCGCCTAAAGCCTCAGGGCCCTGCGTCGCCGTTGTTGCAAACGGCGCGCTGTACGTTGTTGATGTCGGCACTGACAGCCCAAGAAACTTGACCCGAATGGGCTGGGCCGCATCGGCGCTCGAAGGCGTTTTTATCACCCACTTTCATTCTGACCACATCGATGGCTTGGGCGAACTCATGACGCTTCGGTGGGCGGGCGGCAGCTTTGAGTCACCGCTTCCCGTTTACGGCCCAACCGGTATTGAGCGGGTCGTGAATGGTTTCAACGAAGCCTATGCGCAAGATTTTATTTATCGTCAGGCACATCACGGTGACTCAGTCGCGCCGCTTTCAGCTGCAGGAGGTGTTTCGCAGCCGTTCAGGAAACCCGCCCCAGGTAAAACCGTAACGCTATTAGACAAAGATGGACTCACCATTGAGGCATTCTCTGTCACACATACCCCTGTTGACCCAGCTGTTGGATACCGATTTACCTACAAAGGGCGCACCGTTGTTATTTCAGGCGATACGATTAAAGACCAGAATATTGTGGATATGGCGAAAGGTGCTGACCTTTTAGTCCACGAAGCGCTGGCGGCTAATCTCGTGGCTCTAATTAACGAGGGCGCTAGAAATAATCAGCAAGCTAACCTGGTTAAGATCACACACGATATCCCTGACTATCACGCAACCCCAATGGACGCGGCTAAAACTGCAGCTGAAGCAGGTGTCGGTCATCTGCTCTACTACCACATTGTCCCAGCGCTTCTTGTTCCCGGACAGGAGCGCTTGTTCCTGAATGGCGCGGAAGATGTCTTTGAGAAATATACGATTGGCTACGACGGTGTTGCGTTTAGCTTGCCTGCCAACAGTGATGAGATTATCCAAATCAGCGAAGGCCTGTGAATCGCGCGGGATTGTATAGAATTTAAAACCAAGGTGGCCCACGAAGGTGGCGGTGCGGGAACTGTGTAAAATTTTGACGGCTAGTTAACGAAACAGTCTACGTGCATGAGAGGCAACAATAAAAAACGGATACAAGAATCAATGACGCATTCACACCCGGCAATCAAGGCGCATCTCACGTCTATTAACTGTGCTCAGAACGGCGAGAAAGAAAACTGGCTTGCATTGTTTGCTGACGACGCGATCTTGCATGATCCCGTTGGGCCGTCACCACACGATCCTACCGGCGAGGGTTTCCGCGGGAAGGCGCAACTCGAGGCTTTTTGGGACACGATGATTGGTCCGAGCAACACCCAGATCGTCTCGCACCAACAAATTGCGTCCGGGCCTCATGATTGCGCCTGTATCGCCACTGCCACCAATACGTTGAGTGAAGATCTGAGCATTACGATCGAGATGGTCGTCGCCTATCGCGTTAACGACGCGGGACTGATCACATCCCTCCGAGCTTTTTGGGACCAAGAGGCAATCTCAAAACAACTTGGCCTGTAACACCGTTCGCAAAGAACGGGTCTAAGACCATGCATCCATAACAAAAACCGTAGTGTTTCTCTCAATCAGATTCAGTTAGCATCACCGCACAAAAGAAAAAGTAAATCGAGGGCAGGAAAATGGAAAACCTTGAACAATTTCGAGCCGAAACACGCGAGTGGCTAGAGGCCAATT
>CAJXZI010000191.1 GCA_913063005.1 uncultured Halieaceae bacterium
TTGCCGTTTGGCCAAGACTGTGCAGTTTGCCGCAACTGCAACACTGTGCTGCCAAAGTTGTCTGAGACGCCGTCTCAAGCGAGGCTGCTTGGTGACGAAAAGTTGCTTCAGTGTGAGCCCCGTTACGATGTCCTTAACGGCATTTGCGCCGAGTCTAGCAATAGCCTCATTGAGTGAACTGATGGGCTCGTAACCCATATAAGTGGGTGAATTGGCAACTTGAATGAGTTTTGCAGATATTGTTACGTCGATTTGGATAAGCCGAGTTAGGTCCGTCGCGGAGGAGAGAGGGTCCTGTGCCTTACGCCGGACTGCGAGACCGAGTTCCGGAATGGTAGGCAATGTTAGGCGCTCCTCTGACACGTCTCTCGCAATACGGGTCGCTAGGCCGCAAGCCAATTCCGAGACATCTGATAGGTCCAGGTCTTTTTCGTCAATCCTAAAACTTGGCTCGATCCAATCAGGATTCTTATCGGAACTCGCGATATCAAAAGGCGACCCGAGATCGTGGTTGACAGGAGAAGGCGTTTTTTCTCGAGCGTTTGGAATCTTCCTAAATAAACGCGAAACAAGACCTAACATGCTTACCTTCTCGTGAGTCACGGGGCGTCCTATTCCGGCCTACGTGGAGAGAGAGCTCAAGCTTAATCCACTAGATTTGTGAACTGCATCCCGTCAACGTTTTTCTCAGTCAGTGACTTACTCCGCCGCGTCAGCCGGATACTGCTCGCGCAGTACCCGCTTGAGAATCTTGCCGCTTGGGTTTCGAGGGATGATGTCCGTGAACGCCACCGCCTTGGGTTGCTTAAACCGTGCGAGCTTGTCCTGACAGAACGCGAGAATGTCGTCGGCGGTCAGATCGGGGTCGGTTTTCACGACCACGGCAAGAGGGGATTCCCCCCACTTCGCACTGTTCTGCCCGATAACACCGGCTTCACTGATGCCAGGATGACTTTGCAAGACACCCTCGATTTCAGCGGGGTAAACGTTCTCACCGCCCGAAATAATCATGTCCTTGATGCGATCTTGAATGGCGAAAAAGCCCTCGTCATCCATGACGCCTACGTCACCTGTTCGCAGCCATCCGTCAACGAGCGTATCCGCGGTAGCATCAGGACGGTTCCAGTACTCTCGCATGACGTGCTTGCCGCGAACGAGCATTTCTCCTGCTTCACCCATAGGGAGTTCGTTGCCGTCATCGTCAGCGACCTTAACCTCGGTAAAGAAGAAAGGTTTCCCGCAGGACTCCGGTTTGCGTACGGCGTTCAGCGGATCCATTAGGCAAGCGGGGCCGCAGGTCTCGGTAAGGCCATAAACCTGCTTAATGTCGATGCCCATCTCTTGGAATTGCTGAGTCAAAGCAACGGGCACAGGGGCAGCGCCCGTCATAAACCAACGCACGCTCGACCAGTCATAATTTTCGTAATTGGGTACCTGAACCATAAAGTTCAGCATTGCCGGCACCATGAGACCGCTTGTGATTTTCTCGCGCTGCACACATTCCCAGGCGGCAACCGGGTCAAAGCTTCGCATGACGTAGGTCGTTGCACCGTGATAGGCGTTGATAGTGAGCGGTGTCAGGGCGCCCACGTGGAACATGGGGAGGCACGCGATGTAGCGCTCGCTTCCTTGATAATCAGCGGTCGCATGAATCGTGAACACCCCCCACATTGCTGTGTTGTGCGTGTGTACAACACCTTTGGGGAGTCCTGTCGTGCCCGACGTGTACATGATGTACAGCATATCGTCCTCTTCAGCGCCGCAGGCGGGCTCACTGTCTGAGGAAGCGGCACAGTACGCATCATACGATTTTGCGAAGGGTTGGCAGGCGCTCGCGCCAGCGCTACCCAGCACATGTAGCCATTGGCCGATATCGGTTTTGTCGCCACGACGCTCGAGTTCGGCGACGGTATCGGCAAAATCATTGTCGAAAATGAGCGTCTTCACACCCGAGTCTTTGAGGATAAACTCGAGTTCGTCAGCAACGAGGCGCCAGTTAAGTGGAACAACCACTCCACCCACTTTTGCCACCGCAAAGAAAGACTCCATGAATTCGACTGAGTTCATCAACAGCAGGCCAACACGATCGCCTTTTTGTAGGCCGTTTTCGAGCAAGCCATTTGCCAGCCGATTAGAGCGCTCATTGAGTTCTTGAAAGCTGTAGCGTCTGCTGCCATCACTCTCAACATAGGCTTCGCGCTCAGGGTTGAGGTGGGCTCGTTTGGTCAGAAGCAGGCCGATATTAGTCTTCATTATTATCACTCGCTGTTTTTTATTAACGACGTTGGTGATCAGCCACGTGTTCTTAAACGTTGTTAGTCGCGGCTGCTCAAATGTTGTGAGTAAACAGTGGCGGTAACAGCGCTAAAATTCAAGCGGAGACCGGCTTTTTTCGCTCGGGTAGCCTACCGAATTCGCGCCATGCTCGGCTACCAACAACATGATTGATTGAGTGGCCCCGTGAGCACGCTAATAACCTTGAAATTTGCCCGCGCCTCAAGGCCTTGCTGTCTTTAATTTGCCTACATGTCCTGTTCGGTTAGTGTGATTTCTCGCTCAGAAATCACGCCGTAAAGCTATCCAAAATGCGTGCTAAGCGGAATTTCGGGACAGCCTTTCAACCCGTAACGTCAAAAGTTATCACTTTGTCGAACAACACCTACTTCTTGGCACCTGAATGTGGTAAAAAGCGCGCGCATTGAAAGGGTCGCCCGTCACAAGCACTGCGATTTCCGAGTAAACAAGTATTTAGGGGTCATCTGAGCGACGGTATTTCGGCCGTTTAGGTGACATGGTTCGCCGTCATGAGCGGCAAGCCGGCCGAGTTAACGTAACGACTGGAAGAGTAGAACAATGTCTGCAGACTTATCCCTGTACCGCAATATCGGTATTTTCGCGCACGTGGATGCGGGTAAAACCACAACCACAGAACGTATTTTGAAGCTCACCGGTAAGATCCATAAAACCGGCGAAGTTCATGACGGCGCGGCCACAACGGACTTCATGGAGCAGGAGCAGGAGCGCGGCATTACGATTCAGTCAGCTGCGACCACGTGTTTCTGGAAAGATCACCGCATGAATATCATCGACACACCCGGACACGTGGATTTCACGGTCGAGGTGTACCGTTCGTTGAAAGTTCTCGATGGTGGTGTTGGCGTATTCTGCGGTTCGGGCGGTGTTGAGCCCCAGTCAGAGACTAACTGGCGTTACGCAAACGAGTCAGAAGTTGCTCGTTTGATCTTCGTTAATAAGCTCGATCGTCTCGGTGCCGATTTCTACCGCGTGGTAGACCAAGTACGTAACGTATTGGCTGCTAATCCACTTGTTATGACGCTGCCTATCGGCCGCGAAGATGACTTCGTTGGTGTTGTCGATGTGCTCACCAAGCAGGCCTTCGTTTGGGATGACTCTGGAAAACCAGAGAACTACGAGATCGTTGACATACCTGCAGATATGGTTGACGACGTAGAGGCATACCACGAGCAGCTCATCGAAGCCGCTGTCGAAATGGACGACGACTTGATGATGGAGTACATGGAAGGCGAAACGCCCTCAATGGAAGACATCAAGCGATGTATTCGTGAAGGAACGCGTACAATGCACTTCTTCCCAACGTACTGTGGAAGCGCCTTCAAGAACAAGGGTATTCAGCTCGTGCTCGATGCGGTTGTTGACTACCTACCAAGCCCAACTGAAGTTGATCCGCAGCCACTGACTGATGAGGAAGGCGAGCCTACGGGTGAAGTTGCCAAGGTAGACGTGAGCGAGCCACTTCGCGCACTCGCGTTTAAAATCATGGACGATCGCTTCGGTGCCTTGACCTTTATTCGCGTGTACTCAGGCATGATGAAAAAGGGCGATACCATTCTGAACTCGGCAACGGGCAAGACTGAGCGTATCGGCCGAATGGTTGAGATGCACGCCGATGATCGAACTGAAATCGACGTTGCACAGGCCGGTGACATTTTTGCTTGTATCGGTATGAAGAACGTTCAGACGGGTCATACACTCTGTTCAACTGATTCACCTTGCACACTCGAAGCCATGGTCTTCCCTGACCCTGTTATCTCGATTGCAGTAGCGCCTAAGGACAAGGGTGGTTCAGAGAAGATGGGTATCGCCATCGGCAAGATGATTGCAGAAGATCCCTCGTTCCGCGTCGAAACAGACGAGGATTCTGGTGAGACCATCCTTAAGGGTATGGGCGAACTTCACCTAGATATCAAGATCGACATTCTGCGTCGTACTTATGGCGTTGAGCTCGAAGTGGGTCAGCCACAGGTGGCTTACCGCGAGACGATCACTCAGGCTATCGAAGACAGCTACACACACAAGAAGCAGTCTGGTGGTTCAGGTCAGTTTGGTAAGATTGACTACCGCATCACTCCCGGACAGCCTGGAGACGGCTACGTATTTACTTCCAGTGTTGTTGGCGGAAACGTACCGAAGGAATTCTTCCCAGCGATTGAGAAGGGCTTCGAGGTAATGATGCAGGAAGGTCCATTGGCAGGCTTCCCAGTGCTCGACGTTGCGGTCGAACTGTACGACGGTGGTTTCCACGCAGTTGACTCTTCAGCGATTGCTTTTGAACTGGCAGCAAAAGGCGCATTCCGCCAGTCAATGCCAAAGGCATCACCGCAGTTAATCGAGCCCATCATGAAGGTCGACGTATTTACGCCTGACGATCACGTAGGTGACGTTATTGGTGATTTGAACCGTCGTCGCGGCATGATCA
>CAJXZI010000192.1 GCA_913063005.1 uncultured Halieaceae bacterium
TACCCCAAAGGTGGGCTCTGAATTTTCTTTTACCCTTAGTCGGGTTAAAGCCTAAAATCAGAAAGTGAGGGAGGTCCACGCGCTCTAATCGGTTCGTCACCAGCGACTGACAAATTAAGAGCGAAAATTGCCAAGGTGGCACGAAGTCAGGCGCCGATACATGTGCACGGCGAATCGGGCGCGGGTAAAGAGGTGGTTTCTAGGCTCATTCATCAATCGAGTGCGCGTCAGTCTGGCCCCTTTATAGCGGTCAACTGCGGCGCCATCCCACCAGAATTGGTGGAGAGCGAGCTGTTCGGGCACCTTAAGGGTTCTTTCACTGGGGCGATGCACGACAAACAGGGCCTATTCCAAGCCGCCGAGGGCGGTACGTTATTGCTCGATGAAGTGGCTGACCTTCCCTTGGCGACACAGGTAAAACTGCTGCGCGTCCTGCAAGAGAAGGCCGTGCGACCGGTAGGGAGCGAGGCCGAGGTCAGTGTCGATGTTCGACTTATCAGTGCCACGCACAAGCGACTAAGCCAGGAAGTTGCCGCCGGTAGGTTTAGAGATGATCTCTTCTACCGGATCAACGTCATCGATATCGCAGTACCTGCGCTCAGGGAGCGACGCGAAGATATTCCGGATCTGGCGCGTCACTTACTGGCAAAAATTGCGGACGAAAATGGCGAGCCGCCAAAGACGCTCGCCGCCAACGCACTTGCTCTTCTATGTGCCGCTGATTTACCGGGCAATGTACGTCAACTTGAAAATATTTTAGCGCGAGCAATAGCGCTTGCTGATGCGGAGGAGATTCAAGTAGACGACCTAGATATCACTGGGTCTGCAAGCACAGTAAGTCTCACGACCGAGACGGCGACGAGTAGTAGCCAATTCAGCGTCCCGACAAGCTCAGTGAACAGCCAGAGCGTGACGAGCCTTACCACCCTTGATGCTGTTGCGGGTGACCTCGAGGGTCATATGGATGCAATAGAGCGCGAAATTCTTCAGAACGCCATGACCGAATACCGCTGGAATAAAACGGCAGCAGCAAAAGCGCTAGGCGTTAGTTTCAGAAGTCTCCGCTACCGACTCAAGAAGCTGGGTTTCGACGATTAGCAATCTCCCCATTGGCGTCGCACACTGGGGCGACCGATGCGATTCAATACAAGCGACAGATTTCGGTCATCGACACAGGTCGACCAGGTGATATTTCGATTAGCCAAACCCCGAGCATTAAACATAACGTTTGCCTTGACCGCTTGGGTACCGCGTTTATTTGTGATGTTGACCCGAGGCCATTGCCATAGCCGCAGAAGTTCCCAATTACCCCCTTGATCGGTCCAGATAGCAACACCGCTACTGTAGTCATCGCCACATTCGGGCATAGAGCTCACGGTGTTTATTACCGCTTCCGGAGACGGACAGACATAAGTGGCAGCGGCTTTCATAACGGATCGATGACGAGCCGTGAGAACCGCCGCCTGTAATTGGTGAATAACCCTTTTCTGCTGCGCAGTTTCTCTGAGCCATTGAAACGAGGACATGGCGATAGCGGAGAGAATCGCAATAATCGCGATAACGACGAGGCTCTCAATGAGCGTAATCCCAATTTGTCTCGCCCACATCTGCATGCTGTGACACTCTCACCACAAAAGCAGCGCTTACAGCACAGCGCTCACTTAAGATGGAAAATAGACGAGCGATAAAAGCCTAGGACATAACGGCTTCTTAAAGGATTCAAAATGCGCATCGAAAGCGTTCTAGAGAACATGTGGCAGGACTATTTGCTCTTAAACCCAGAGGCTCAACGAGTGGTTGATACCTTGGTTGCTGCGGGGGAGCGTGTTGTGAATGATCATATTGCGCTCAGGACGTTTAATGTGGGCGCAGTCACTCTCGAGGAGTGCGCAAGACCCTTTCTCGCCATGGGTTATGAAGAAAAGAACGCGTATTCTTTTGATGCTAAAAAACTTCGCGCCAAACACTACGAGTACCCGGCTGACCCAAGCATCCCCAAAATCTTTATCAGCGAACTATTGGTCAACGAGTTTTCCGCTGATTTCCAAGATATCGTGAGTTCACTCGTTACCAATGTGTCTGCGGATCAAGTTCAACAGCCCAACTTCTTTCACTCGGGACGCCCCTGGAAAGTGAGCACGTCGCAATACGAAACCTTACTTAGTGAGAGTGACTACGGCGCTTGGATGGCAGCGATTGGATACCGCCCTAACCACTTCACTGTTTTTATTAATCAGTTAAAAAAATACTCTGACATCCAGATACTTAATGACTTTTTGACATCAAAAGGGTTCAGGCTGAACGCAAGTGGTGGGGAAATAAAAGGGAGCCCTGAGGTGTTGCTTGAACAGTCGTCTACCCTTGCCAACAGAATGGAGGTTGAATTTACGGACGGTAAAAAAGAAATCCCAAGTTGCTACTTCGAATTTGCCAAGCGCTATCCGTTGGCGTCAGGAGAGCTTTATCAGGGCTTTGTCGCCACGTCCGCTGATAAAATTTTCGAATCGACGAATGCCTAGGGCTACTTTCCGTAGCCCCAAGACGGCATTACTTTTTTGCGATGCTTTTTTAGCCACGTTTCCAGCCGTGTTCATAGCGCCAATACAGCCTCCACTCTGGCCGTCAAACTGACAGTGGAAGTGGAAGTGGAAGTGGAAGTGGAAGTGGAAGTGGAAGTGGAAGTGGAAGTGATCGACATCATAAACGACATTTAATCACTCCAAACCTCTGGCTGTTTCGTCTGCTTCACCAACATGTAACACTGTCTACGGGGTGGTGGATTTAGACAGATGTCGACCGTTCGTCACCCATTGAAATTAAAAAGTGATGCCAAAACACGAAGAAAAGCTTCAACCAAGCCAGAGGGGTCACAACGATGAACATGAGTTGTTTGATCAATCGATTAGCCAGCCTCGCTTTGCTTCTTACAGGCATTGCGATGTCACCGGCAATGGCAGAAGAGGCGTCGCCACCGAATATCGTGGTCATATTGCTGGATGACGCAGGTTTCTCGGATTACTCGTTTTTAGGAAGTCGAATCCAAACTCCGACCATCGACGGGCTGGCCGCCAATGGTTTAACTCTCACCAACTTTTATGTACAACCGCGTTGCTCTCCGACGCGCGCCGCACTGCTCACAGGCCGCGACCCGCACAGCGTAGGACTTGGCTTTCTGACGGCGCCTGCGCACGTGAAACCAGCGCAAGGGCCCTATCAAGGGTATCTCGATCCAGATGCAATGACCTTGGCAGAGGCGCTAAAAGGCGCGGACTACAGAAGTTACCTCGCCGGCAAATGGCACCTTGGTGAGAGCCCGGAAAACTGGCCGTTAGAGCACGGCTTTGACCATTATTTTGGCCTGATCAGCGGTGCGAGTAGCTATTTTGAACTGATCACAGATCAGCCGATGGTGAGAACCATGGCGCGCGGTGATGCGCAATGGACGCCCACCGGTGATAATTTTTATATGACCGACGCTACGACTGACTTTGCGACGGAGCAGTTGAAAAAGCATCAAACAGATTATGAGACTCAACCGTTTTTCTTAATGGTCTCCTACACCGCACCTCACTGGCCCTTACACGCGCCAAGGGCAGCGGTCGCAGACTATGAAGGGATGTTCTCTGATGGCCCGGTATCGGTCGCCGCTCATCGAAACGCTCGTTTGAGGACGCATGGCATAGCCAAAACCGATGCTGGGGATAAACATCTCGACGACGCTCCGAGCGAACTCATGGAGGTCTACGCTGCGCAGATGACCAAGGCTGATAGCGGTGTCGCCCAAATTACCGAAACGCTGAAAAGCTTGGGCTATCTCGACAACACACTGCTAATTATCTTCTCGGACAATGGCGCATCCGCAGAGGACGTTAGCACCAGAGGGCTGAATCAGCCCGATGTGATGATCGGTGATCGAGGCTCTTATCTCTCCTACGGGCGTGACTGGGCGACAGTCTCAAACACCCCTTTTCGGGGACATAAAGGTTCGACTCTTGAAGGTGGCATCCGATCACCACTCATCCTACATTGGCCAGAAGGACTTTCAGCTCGTAATGTGATCGACACCGAATCGGTGGTCGATGTGAAAGACATCTACCCAACAATTCTCAATCTCGTTGGTGCGAAAGCTAAGAACAACTTACCGGGAGAAGATGTCACCCGCTTACTGCAAGGAAAAACCTTTAAGCGAACGAATCCCTTATTTTGGGAGCACACGGGCTGGCGCGGGGTTCGAGTCGGCAACTGGAAAGCCGTCTTCAACCCACATAAAGGCAAGTGGGCGCTTTACGATGTTGTTCGTGATCCTACCGAGCGCAAGGACCTTAGCGCTGATCACCCCAACATCATCCAGACACTAAGCCGGCAATGGCAGGCTTGGTCAGACGCGGTTGGAACCGAGGGCTTCGACTTCGAACTGTGGCGTTCGTATTTTCGAGGGCGATAGACGAGGACAATAGACAAGCGACAAAAATTGTTTCTTCGTGGCCGGAAATCACTCTATTGTCTTGAGAACCGCGCGGGTGGGGCGGACTCCGGCAAGAAGGTCAGCATCGAGGCGAAAACCCGCATCCACCGGCTCGCGACTACAAGGCGATCCGTGTTCGACGCATTTTCCTACGTGAATCGCATTCCAGATAAACCGTACGACGACGAGACGGCGGAAGAGTTCGCTGGGCGCATCTTTGGCCGGTTGGCCAATCAGGAAGGCCGTGTTTTGCTAAAGGCCCCTCC
>CAJXZI010000193.1 GCA_913063005.1 uncultured Halieaceae bacterium
GTCGTAAGCTGTCACCATTACAAACTTTTCACCCGCTGTTTTCATGGCTTCTAGCGTGCAAACGCTCGCCCTTGATGAGCGCAACCTCAGAGTCAGCGAGCCCAGCCTTTGTTAACTTATTCAAGAGAACACCGGGAGGTAGCAATGTATCGACTGGCATTGCAAAGATATGACCATCGGATACACCTGCCTTCTCTGCCGCACTCAATGCACCAGCCAATCCGGACAATGGCCCGGCCCCCGCAACGACATCATCAACATAGGTAACGTCGCAGTCCCCAAGTATGGCGTAGCGCTTAGCTCCCGAAGAGATGTAGATGGGCACCCCAAGGTTAAGCCGGCGGATAGCCGCCACATGGCGTTGCAAAAGCGGACTACCGTCAACATCGACAAGGGCTTTGTCAGTACCCATGCGACGACTGTCACCACCACATAGAATCACCGCCGCCTTGAGGTTGGCAGTTGCTCTCACTGTTGCAGTCACGTGAAAGACGTCCTCATTACAGTGATTCAAACCAAGGAAAAACAGAGACAGTTACCTCAGTTCCCGCAGGAATTTCGGCTACCTCTGCAGGGATTTGAATGGTGCAGTTGGCACGCGCTAAACCCAGTACGCGATGCGAATCCTGTCCGCCAAAGGCTGAAACACGCCAAACCAAGAGTCCTGACTCGTTGGGCTCTCTGCTCAGCACACCGCGCTGGAACTCCAACCGCCCTGCTCGGCGCTTAAGGTCCTCCTTGAGTGTCGCGGTAATTTGCTGATTTGGCGTGACATTTCTCCCGTTCATCAAATACCGAAGGGCCGGCAGATAAAGCTCTGTCAAAACAACGAATGAGGAAACAGCGTTACCGGGCAGCCCTAAAAATAGCGCACGTCCATCATCGGCACGGTTTATATGACCAAAGCAGACAGGCTTGCCCGGCTTCATGGCGACCTTATAGTCAGTCAGCACGCCCATGGACTCAACGCATTGTCGAACAAAGTCGTAATCGCCCACGGAGACACCGCCACTGCTGATCACAACATCTGCGCTCTCAGCCGCACGCGCAAGGCAAGCGGAGATAGCTGCTGGCGTGTCTTCGACCACCCCCAAATTCTGGAGCTCCAGGCGATAAGACCCCAACACCGCCTGAATTGACGCAAGATTACTTTCGTAGATGTCTCCCGTGCCCAGCGTCGCACCCGGTGCTTTGAGTTCGTCACCGGTTGCCAAGAAAGCTACTCGCAACATCCTCACAACTTCGAGCTCTCCAACGCCTTGACTGGCTAGTAGCGGGACCATGTTCGGCGTCATTTGCTGCCCGGCAGACGCAATTTCAATACCTGCGGCAATCTCCTCCCCTTGGCGACGGATATTGGCGCCAATGCGCACTGCTTCGTTGATGACAACTGCCTGACCCGATGAGACTGAGACGTCCTCTTGAATCACCACAGTGTTAGCTGACTTGGGCACCACCGCCCCCGTGAAGATTCGAACACACTCCCCCGCCTTGAGCGCTATTCCCGCATAAGGTTCTCCCGCGCGAGACTCACCAATGAGTGTGTATTCCTCCCCTGCTGTTACCGCATCAGGCCTCAAGGCCGACAGCGCATAGCCGTCCATCGCTGATACATTGTCTCGGGGAAGGTCGAGACTTGCGAATACTGGACTTGCCAGATAGCGCCCCAATGCTTGCTGCAGGTTTACGCGTTCTGTTTGGACCGTCTGCTCATTGAGCCAAGACGCAAACAACGCTTTAAGATTTTCCTGCGCTTGTGAAAAGCTGATCATAGGAGACCCCCACCGTGTGCGCGTATTGTGGCGAGGGTCTAAGCCGCTAGCAACTTAAACACCTAATAGTCCGACTCAGACGTGACGGACCGGACGGGAGAACACCTCACGCACCATGGGTGCGAAATGCTCGAGACTGCGCGTTGGGTAATCAGGGTCAAAGGAAGCTTGGTCCCAGGCCTCACAAAAATGGACACAGCGATCGTAATAAGCGTGCTCCTTGTACTTATCGCGAGCATTGCGATCCGCGCCCATGTGATGCGCATAGTAATAGGCCTGGAAAATACCGTGCTTCTCAATAACCCAGACGATTTCCTCACTGACAAAGGGTTTTAGCAGTGCCGCTGCCATCTCTGAATGACTGAGCGGCGCAAGCTCATCCCCAATGTCATGCACGAGAGCAGCAACAATCCAATCCACGCTCGCCCCCTCATCTTCCGCGCGTGTCGCTGTTTGCAGGGAGTGCTGGAGCCGATCTATTTTGTAGCCTGCGAGCCCGTCAGACAGCGAGGCCAACGCCGACAGGATACGATCAGGCAGTCCTTTCACATGTTCCTGCTCAAGGCGATCAAGCATTAGGTAATCGTCCTGAGTACCGTCTTTCATTTGGGTGAATGTAACTTCAGACATGTGACCTCTTAAGCACCGTGAGCATGTTGCGGATATTGTCGTGCTCGAAATACGCATCTTGCAAATGCCGATAGCCAGAACTGGTGATGGCCTCGCGTCCGTGCAGTATGCGATGGCTCGCCACCACTAACATCTCGCCGCTATTCAATCGGAAGCTACGCGAGAACTTCGTATTCACCAGTGTACGGCTCAGCTTGTGATACGCGTCATAGAAAACAGCCGTATCGGGGTCGCGAAAGTCCATGATTTGCATCAACTGATTCGAGTAACGAAAGAGTGAAACCTGACCGCGTGGGTTTAATGTAATGATCGGCTCGCAGGCATACGTCTCGTTATCCTCATCGAATTCTCGAAATGGCACTGCCACTTTGCAGAGAACATCAAATTCTTGAGGGTGATCTCGACGGAAATCTTCTAATACCGCCCAGCCATCGCAAATAGTTGAATTCCCCCCAGCAGCCTCATTACCTAACATGTGGAGGACTTGGACGCTTGGTGGCCACGAGTAACTCGCGAAATCGTTGTGTGGCGGTAACCCTAAGCTCGTGTGCGCGACATTGTAGCCCTTGGGATCGACTTTGACGTTGTGGATGCGCTCAAACAGCACCTCACGAATGGGCCCAAAACGCTTCGACATGAGTTCCAGCGTTTTGTCCTCAGTCGGTGCGTTCTCGATAATGAGTACACCGGTTTCTAGGAACTCGCTAATCGCTTGCGCTGCATACCCGTTATTGGTTTGAAATGCCTCAAAATCGTAGCGCCCGGGCAGAAAATCGTCGGACCAAGCGCGCCAGGTTCGCTGGGGTAATGCATAGTCAGACTCAAAGAAGCTGCGCTCAAAATAGCTTTTATGGCCATCGGACCATTGCACGCATAGTCCCTGCTCATCCGCATCGAGTTTCACGGCCGATATCGATGTGAGGTTTGCTAAATGGAAATGCTTTTCTTGAGTTTGCTCGACGCGACAGTCAGGGCAGGGGCAGCTATCGCGAAGCCATAAGAGAGGAATTGACAGCTCGCCGCCAGACGGCCACCTGACTTCAAGTAGATCAGATCCTGAGACGGTCATGAAAATAACTCACGCATCGTTTCCCCCCGATATTGAGCGCAAGAAACACCCGCAAATAGGAAATCAGAATCGCGACAAAATCAAGACAAAAATGAAGGTGGAAACCCCCGTGAATAAATCGAATGCACACCGCGAGGCGAGCAGCGGTTTACGCGCGGACACGCTACCTCAAACCAACAGACGAGACCTTTTTAAAAGCTCAAAACGCAGCTACCTACGACCGCACCTCGTAACTTTGCAGAGGCCACCTGCTGAAACTCCTCAGCCGGTGCCGAGAGTGAAACGTGGGGTGAAATTTTGCCCTCATTGGCCCAGCCAATGATCTCGGTAAGTTGGTGCGCTCGCCACTCGGGATTGGCCATAGAGTAGATAACCATCGGAGAGCCCATAACCTGTAAGCACTTCATCTGCATGATATTGGTCGGCAAACGGTCGGACTCGAAGGTCTCTCGGCCACCATCAGCGGAAACATTACTGGCCCACCCCACAATCACCATCCGTCCCTCAAATTTTAGACTGCGCATCGCGGCGTAGCCTGTCTCACCGCCGACCGTATCAATGACGACATCTACCCCCCGGCCGGAGGTTATTGCCCTTGTGGACTGGCGCATAAAACTCAGTGCGTCTAGACCCTCTGCGCATTGATCCTGAGCAATCATAAAGTCTGCACCTTGATCCATCGCTGCAAGTAGTTTCTCTGAGCTACGCCCCGAAACAATCACCCTCGCACCCAGTAATTTTGCGATTTGCACCATGGCCATACCCGACGCGCCCGATGCGCCCGTGATGAGTACCGTCTCATTCGCCTGCAAGTTCGCGCGCTTCACCAGAGCAAAATAGGCAGTCTCAAAGTTAGCGAGAAACGAAGCACCTTGATCGTATGTCAGATAATCCGGTAGACGCCGTAGCCCATGCTCGGGCGCGACAACATGACTCGCCCAGCCACCACTCGACTGATAGTTCCCCTTACTGCGAGGACCTACGGTCATAAAGTCGCTCAACACGCGATCGCCCACGGAGAACTGTTTGACTTCACTCCCTACCCAAATGACGTCCCCTGAAAATTCGAGGCCCGGCACATAGGGGGGCGAGGCCATGTGCTGGTATTGCCCTGTCATCATGATGAAGTCAACGAAGGAAACTGCTGCACTTTTCGTAGCGATGATGACGTCGGTTGACTTCAGTTTTTCAGGCTTCGGCGGATCGCACGCTTCGAGCACCAAAAGCTCGTTG
>CAJXZI010000194.1 GCA_913063005.1 uncultured Halieaceae bacterium
GCGCTGAAGATAAATCGCTTGCATCATAGACATAAACTGAACCCGAATTGGATCCGTGCCGCCACCTTTCGCCGCCATATAGATCTCGCGGCTATATCGAGAATAAACGGCTGTCTTCATTGCAGCCGTTTTCGCCATTGATTCTTTGCGGTTCTGGTAGGCGCGCCCCATGCCTAGCTCCTCTTGCTTGAAAGTGCGTAGTTTAAACCAGAACCCCCCTTGATGCTGAGGGCTTTCATACTGAATCTTATTGCTCGTAAACAAATTTTTAAGCACAGAACGGTTCGAGCTACACTCGCGGCATAGTCCACAACCTTGAGGCGACCTCGCGTCCTTATGGCAAAAAGAATAAAAGGCTTCGGCCCCGGCGCAATGATCGCCGCCGCTTTCATCGGACCGGGCACCGTCACCACCGCGACGCTAGCAGGCGGCAATTTTGGCTTCACACTGCTATGGGCCATCGCTTTTTCAGTCATTGCCACCCTGACCCTACAAGAGATGACTGCGCGATTAGGTGCTGTCGCGCAAGTTGGCCTCGGCGAAGCAATTGCAGCGAGAACATCAAACACGATGTTCCGCTGGCCCGCAGCACTGCTCGTCATAGCGGCCATCGTGGTGGGAAATGCAGCTTATGAGGCGGGAAATATTACCGGCGCTGGGGCCGGACTTACGAGTTGGACCCTAGGCCCTATCAACATCTGGCCGTTGATGATCGGTACAGCTGCGTTTCTTGTACTTAACCGCCAAGGCGCTGTTTTTTTGGAAAGAACATTGGCTCTATTAGTGGTAGCCATGGCGTTTGTGTTCGTGGGTACGGCACTGGTTTTGCAACCCAGTCTTAGCGATATTCTGCGCGGCCTTTTTATCCCAACGCTGCCCGAAAACGCGGGGCTCATTGTACTCGGCATCATTGGCACAACCGTCGTCCCCTACAACCTGTACTTGCACGCATCGGTAATAAAACGCCACAGCAGAGAGGGGATGACACTTGCGGAAGCTAGGCAAGATATCCAACTCTCTGTTATCGGAGGGGGCATCATCACGTTGTGCATTGCCATCACGGCAGCAGTTGTGTTGCACGGGACTCCGAATCCCACATCCTCGTTCACTCAGTTAGCGCCAACGCTGGCACCACTCCTTGGGCAAGCAAGTTTTGCTGTTCTGGGTCTTGGCTTTTTTGCCGCAGGCCTATCATCGGCGATCACGGCGCCACTTGCTGCAGCCTATGCCGTTACCGAAGTCCTCAATCTGGAGGTCGAGCAGCGTGATCGAGTGTTTACATGGACGTGGCGACTGGTCCTGGCATTTGGCGTTTTCGTAGCCTCGTTTAGCCTAAAACCGCTCGAACTTATCGTGTTCGCGCAATTTACCAACGGGCTGCTCCTTCCCATCACTGCCGCTTTCATCCTCTGGATAGCCAACGATTCAACACTACTTGGCCAGCATCGCAACACACGTGTAAACAACGCAATGGGCTTTTTCGTACTGACTGTTACCTGCGGATTGGGATTGAGAAGTATTCTCCTGGCTATGGGGTGGCTTTAGTGTGCATGGGTATCGAGACAGGTTACCCGGTGCGCTTTAAGGCTAGGCCACGTGAGCTAAAGGCGATTGTCATCACAGAGGGGTCAGTCAGCGGTTTCGGTAGCGAAGCCTCGATACAGCAAACCTCGATAGAGCACGCGAATAGAAAGCACCGATATGACGACTATTGATATCAATTGCGATATGGGCGAGTGGGAGTGGGCAGCAGGAGCCGAGCATTCGCCTCACTCCCCTTCTTCTGCCGAATCAGATCTTGCTTTGATGCCCTTTATCAGTAGTTGCTCAATCGCCTGCGGCGGGCATATTGGTGATGAATATTCCATGAGGACCACGGTCCATAATGCCGTCAGGAACGGACTTCGTGTTGGCGCACATCCTGCCTATCCAGACAAAAGTCACTTTGGGCGTCGCAGTCTTAAGCTTCCGCTTGCTGAGCTTGAAGCAACGCTTTTCTCACAGATTTCCACGCTCAGAGACATTGCACAACAAGAGGCTTGTCAGCTTACCTTTGTGAAGCCTCACGGCGCCCTTTACAACGACATGGTGAGAAATTCCGAACTTGCCGAGGCGGTTATTGACACCATCAAGCGTATCGACCCAAACCTTCGGCTGATGGGACTGGCCGGTAGCGACTTGAGCAAACACTGCAAGGCAAAGGGCTTGTCCTTTATTGCAGAGGCATTCGCAGATCGACGATACAACGACAACGGTGAGCTCGCCCCTCGGAGTGTTAAAGGCTCCGTGATTGAGGATTCAAAGACAGCGGCCCATCAAATTATGTCGCTGATAGAACAGGGATCCATCACCTCCATCACGGGCAAGGTGATCCCGCTCAAAGCCAATACATTGTGTGTTCACAGTGATACGCAGGGAGCGCTGAATCACGTAAAAGTAATTAATGAGTTTCTTCGGCAAAACAACATTGAAGTAAGCGTCACACAATGACTGAGATGATCTCCACAGGTGCATCGGTAGATCGTAGGATCCAATCCTACGGAGAAACAGGCTTACTGGTGCAATTTGACGAGGGAGACGTCGTCTCTGCTAGCGAGTCTGTTTTCGCACTCAATCAGCGGTTACGTGATATGAAGCTTCGTGGCATACAGAGCACGACGCCCAGCTATGTCAGCCTGCTCATCATTTTTGATCCCTCTGTTTTAGCGCCCAATCACCTTGCGTCGACCCTGACCACACTGCTCGAGTGTTCTCAAGCGGCGCTAGCGTCCGATACTCCCATAACAAATAGCAATGCTTGGTGCCTTCCCACGCTATTCGTTGGGGAGGAAGACGAGGACGCGGTTGCGCTTCGGGATGAACTCGGACTCTCTTGGAGCGAAGTCGTCGAGCGATTTTGCACAGTTTCGTATCGGGTCAATGCCTTGGGCTTTCTTCCCGGTTTTACTTATCTCGGCGGGCTGCCCGAAGCGCTTCATTGCCGAAGGCTAACAACTCCGCGAGCACGGATCCCCGCATCCTCCGTGGCAATCGCAGGACAACAAGCGGGCATCTACCCCATGGACTCGCCGGGTGGCTGGCGAATACTGGGACGCCTGCCGTTTTCAATTTTTGATCAAAGCTGCTCATCGCCAACGTTATTTTCGCCCAATGATCGAATCACCTTTCAACCAACGTCAGAACCGCATTTCAGCGAGCTGGCGCGCGCGGCTGACAACGGTGAACTTGCTCTAGATAGATTCAAACAATGATCATCACCTTCATAACGAGCGGGATAAGAACCACAACACAGGACAAGGGACGTAGAGGATATACCCACCTTGGTATCCCGGTGAGTGGAGCGATCGACATCCCTGCCATGCGATACGCCAATCATTTAGTGGGCAATGCCATCGACACGCCTGTGCTCGAGATCACGCTCAGCGGACCGCAACTTCGCTGCGAACAAGCAGGTTCGATCGCTGTAACGGGCGCTGACTTCGGCGTTCTTATAAACGGACAGCCCAAGTCTCATAACGAGCGGATAGTCGTCCAGGCGGGTGACATCATTAGTCTTACTAAACCTCAGAAAGGCTGCCGGGGGTACTTAGCGATCGAGGGAGATTGGCAGGTTCAGAGATGGCTTGGCAGCGCAAGTGCACTTCGCGTGGGTAGTCACGAGCTACTCCCCACAGCGGTTTGGAAAGCAGGCGACTCTCTTGTCACGCGTCAACCGCGCGTCCACCCCTGGCCAGCAGCCGTACTCGAGCCTAACCCTTTTTCGAATCACATAAGCGCACACAAAGGGCCAGAATTTCACTGGCTCACTGACGAGGCGAAAGGGAACTTGCTCACTCAACCCATAACAGTTTGCGAGCCGTCAAATCGTGTTGGGTTGCGGACAGACACCACGCTGAAACTTAAAGACAAATACCGGAGTCGAGAGATGCTCTCATCGGGCGTTATGCCCGGCACCGTGCAGGTAACGACAAGTGGCGAAGCCATCTTGTTGCTTGCTGACGGACAAACGATTGGAGGCTACCCTCGCGTTCTCCAGTGCAGTCAATCGTCGCTAAGATCGCTCGGTCAGCTGCGAGCCGGGGACACCTTCGAGTTACAACTCGTCAAGCAACACGCATCCCACGGAGCATCCATTTCAAAGTGATGACGAGGGCCTGGTTCTATATCGCGTCACTGGCTACACCGCTTCACTTTTTTACACCAGGTCACTTTGGGTCTTTTCTGGCCCGCGCACGCTCATAAGGTTTTTTACTCGCCGAGCCCGATAAAGGCCTGAAGCTTAAACCCGAGGACGTCGTTTCTTCTTTTTTAACGTCCGCCGTTAAGGAGACACCTGAAACGGGATCTTGCTCCTTCTCAGCAGCGTCCATCGACCGCGACGCTAATACCTTGAAGCAGGCAGACGTCGCCGCCATTGCGGCCATCCTCTCGACGTCATCCGACCACCAAGCGCTTGCGCCCACGCGCATCTCCGCAACAGTTTTAGAGACTACCGAGGCACAATCAGTGGTGGCAATGCTACCCGAGGCGGCCTCCGCAGAGACCTCATACGAGGCGACAAAGAGCATTAATGGCACCGATAGACACGCACAATTTTTCATTTGGCTAGACCTGTATTCGCTGAACTTTAAATAGCTGGACCAGAAAACCAACTTCTATTAAGTACGATTCGGCCTCTGAAAAGA
>CAJXZI010000195.1 GCA_913063005.1 uncultured Halieaceae bacterium
GCCCCTTGACCACCATCACCTTGGCGAAACCGCGGTCCTGCCCGGTGGCGATGGCGCGGTCGTTGTGGTCGAACCCCGCGCGCGCCACGAAGAGCTTGTCACCGTGGAGCTTGCACGCCTCGGCCTCGGTCAGGCCGACCTGCGCCAGCTCGGGGTCGGTGTAGGTCACCCATGGCACGTGATCGCTGCGCACCTTCACGGGCAGCCCGAGGAGCATGGGGCGAATGATCTGCCCGGCATGGTAGCCCGCGACATGGGTGAACTGCAGCCCGCCCGCGACATCGCCGATGGCATAGACTCGCCTGTTGGTGGTGCGCATGCCCCGGTCGACGGTCACGCCCTTGCGGTCGCCGCGAGCTCAGTTTGAAGATTTAATCGCGCAATGGGGTAGGCATAACCGTCGGTGGTAATGCCCCTGAGATGATTGTCGACACTCGCCGTGTATTGATCCTCGCAAACCACTAAGTGACCATTTGGTGCCACCGTAAGGTTGTCGCCGAAATTGAATTGGTGGTGGGATACGCTCTCGAAAAACAGTTCTAGTTGATCGCTGTCACCGAGATCACTAAGCGAGAGTCTAAATATTTGCCCTAGCCCCGCATCACCGCCACTGGTCGAGCAGACAAAGGCCTCACCTTCTCCCATGTGAATGCCTTCGCCTCGCGCTATCAAACTAGCTCCCTTTGCCACAGCGCGGAAGCGGAGATCGTCTTTGGGGGACTCTACTTCGTCGAGATCTAGCCAGCGCACAGAGGTTGGCGCACCCACTTTAATATTCCGCCCCGACCAATTCCTTAGGTCTGGAACACCGGTCACTTGCATTGCTTGTAGCTGGCCACCCTCTGCGAGTTTCCCGGAGACATGAGGCTTAAATCGATAGAGCACGCTGTCATCACGATCCTCGGTGAGGTAGACAAAACCCGTTGCAGGATCGACACAAGCGGCTTCATGATTGAACCGTCCCATGGCGGTCAGCGCAGTCGCCTCAACAAGGCCATCTGCGTCGGCAGGCACTTCAAATACCCAGCCGTGATTACGAGACAAGCCTTCGCCATATCGCTGACCCGGGCCTGTGGGAGCTTCTTCACACGTCAGCCAGCTACCCCATGGCGTTACACCACCGGAGCAATTACGAATGGTGCCGCCGAGGGAGCGGAACTGATCGAGCACCGACAGCGACCGCGCATCAATCACGACGTGCGTCGTTCCACCCGGCACCCACTCGTCATCTTTTTTACCGAATCCGTATTCAATCGGCCCGCCGGCGGCGTCAGTGGGTACCAACTCATGATTTCTAACCAATGCAAGGCGGCCATCGCCCAAGTCGAAGCAACCCATACCATCTGCTTTATCAGGAACGCTAGCCCCATCACTCATGGCATCGCCCAAGCTTGAAAGAACGCGATAGGAAAAACCCTCAGGCAGATCTAGCAATCCTTCTGCGTCAGGAACCAGTGCGCCATAGCCAACAGCACGGGTATACGGTGCATCGGCCAAGAGCGGTGGTCGAGTGATACAGCCGCTTGCAGACAGGGCGGCGAAGGCTGCGCCTGTCGCTTGCAGGAAATTACGTCTATTCATCAACTACCTCTGTCAAAAACATCACATTAACAGGTACTCGCCGCGAAACGGGTGGCCCTACTTGGCAACGGGTTACCCTAGCCCACTAGGGGAGCGACACCAAGCTCGATTGTGCCGTGGAACCACATATCCCACCGGCGCTACCCTTCTGCTGAGCTACACAGTCTACTGACCCAACATTGCAATCAAGTGAAGCGTGCGAAAGTGCGAAAGTGCGAAAGTGCGAAAGTGCGAAAGTGCGAAAGTGCGAAAGACCATACGAGGTATATTGATCTAAGCAATGCCAACACCTTCTGCAATAAACAGAGAGTGTCATTTTGAGGCGAAAGTCACCTCACAATTAAGGCAACCAGGAGCACAGGCCCCGGAAATATTCTCTTCAGCCCCACGTAGCCGGCCAGCTATTCTCTAGCTCCAACAGGTGCTTGAACAGCGCGCGGACCCGCGCACTTTGGCGCAGGTCTTTATGATGAAGCACCCAAATGTGTCGGTAAGGGACACGGTCAGTATTCGGCAAACGGACGAGATTTTTAAGGCCAGCGCAGCTAACGCATGGTAACGCCGCAACACCCATTTGGTTAGCAACCGCATCTAGTCGGGCAATAGCACCGTCTACGGAATGTTTAATGGAAATTCCGAGGTCTTTATGGGTGGGTAAGTCAGAGGGTAATACCTCTGAAGTGTCGATAAAGTTCAGCTCCCGCTTACCCAGTCGCGCGTCCTCAAGAAGTTGACGGTGAACGTAGAGTCCAATAGTCAGCAGCCCCAATCTGACACCTACAATGTCCTTCGGCGGCCGTTGCCCCACCTTTAGTCCGCGAATAGCAAAATCAGCCTCGCGGCGAGCTAGATCAACGTTTTCGTTGGAGGTTTTTACATCAAGCTGAATACGTGGATAGTTTTTCGAAAATTCGTTTAGTTGCTCGAATAAGAGCGTATTCACTGGCGGGAAATCGGCAATCGATATCTTCAGTTTGCCTGCGAGTAGTCCATCCCTTCCCGTTAATCGCAACTGGCCATCAGAGATCGTATCCTCGACTGTCTTTGCGATCGGTAAAAGTTCTTCACACAGAGCGGTCGCCAATAGACCATCGGGCGTCCGATCAAAAAGGCGGCCCTCAAGAGCCGCCTCGAGTATTTCAAGCCGCCTAGCTATCGTACTGTTGCTTACGCCCAAAGCGGCAGCCGCCATTCTAGTAGATCCATGACGGCTACACGCTAACAGAACCTTAAGATCATCCCAGCTAAGCTCCTGCATGCTCACCCTTTGTTAAGAGATCGGTGTTCCCGCCTTGTCTAACAAAACCAAGGAGTCATCCGATAACTTGCACTGTAATCGCTGACGATCAGCACCTTCAGGCACAACTGACAGCTTAATTGTCAGGGCACCCTTGTACTTCTTGCTGCCCTTCATTTTCACGCGGGTGTCCTCACCAAACTTCGCTTGAACTTCAGTTTTGCACTGCGCGTAGGCTTCATTGACAGCTGTTGATGCTTGAGCTTCAAAACTCATTCCCAACGACAACAGGCCGCCGATTACTGCTGATGTTACTTTACCCATTTCCTTGCTCCTTAACATTCGTCACTACGGTATGACGGAGCTAAGGATACGCCCGCTTAAACGGGACGGCCTGTAACAAAAATACTCTTATGCGTCCCAAAAATAGAACGCCTAAAATCCGCGGAATGGTCAGCATACGCTCATGCGAGGCTGATAAATCTCAGTTCTCGGGTAGTGATCTCGCCGCTTATCACTTCTGTGATTACAGGCGCGATGGCCCTGCCATTCACCCGCGACAGTAACCGACTGCTATCGTCCAAAATCGATGGTTAATAGAAGCCGCTGCGTGTTTTCTGGCACTTCGGGAGAGCGGTGAACAACGCCAAACCCCTCGTTTCCCTCCCAAGCTTCACCCTTGAACAAAGCGACATCACCTGCGGCGAGCTCGGCAATATCAAGCTCACTTTCGTACAAACCACCCTGCTTATTTGCAGTGCCCGGCGTGGCAGTACCCAGTTTTGATCGATCAACCCTGTCGTTGGGCAGCCACTGAGTGGCAATTCCATCATAGGTGGTGATCAACCGACACGGCACGCGATCAACATGGAATTTAGGGCACATTTGACCATCAAGTGCTGTTAAGCGAAATCCAACACGAGAGAGATCGAAAAGCACACAAAACATCTCAACCAGGCGTTTCATGTCATCGACTAATGGCGAATATGAGTTAATTCGGAGCGCCGATCTGAGCGACTCTTCCACCGTCTCAGGCGACGTCATTAGGCTAAGCTGCAAGCCAGGATCGGTCTCGAGGAGGCTTACAGACTCGGCACGGCAAGCGGGGTCAGGCTCTCTGCGCCAAACCGCGAGATTAACGGTCGGGTCGTAAATTTCCGTGAGAATCGAGAGATCCTGAGACGCGACAGAACCGGCAGGCATCGACCGTGCACTCGCGGGTAACAGTTTTTGAAGCGCTTCAGCGTTCACTTTTACATTCACTGCGCGTTCTCCCATGCAGGAAAAGGATCAGGTAACGTTTCCCAAAACTCCCGTCCAGCAAGCATCTCGTCATCGCTGAGTAAACATGAATCCAATGCCGCACGTACCCTTTGCTCATCTAGGCCTTGCCCAATAAAGACGAGCTCCTGACGCATGTCGCCAAAGGGCTCTACCCAGCTACTCTGGATACTCTCTAAATATTCAGGATCATCGGGCCACCGGGATCTCGGTACCGCAGACCAGAACATCCCGCCAAAACCATAGCGGGCGATACCACCTGCCTGACTCCACTGCCCAGCGTACTGAGGGCGTGTTATCTGTAAAAATACTCAACTAAAGTCATTGGTACTGCTGGGATATAAGTAACAACCATTAACAAAAATAATAAAACACCTATGAACATGATGTTTGCTCTTGTCACCTCCCAAATATCAGCTTTTGCAACTGAACATGCTGTAACTAATACGCTGGCTACTGGTGGGGTTTGTTGACCGATAGCTAAGTTTAAAGTTACGATAATTCCAAAGTGTACTGGATCAATTCCAACAGCATTTACTAGTGGCATCACTATTGGGACAGTTAAAATAATTGCAGCAGCAGAGT
>CAJXZI010000196.1 GCA_913063005.1 uncultured Halieaceae bacterium
GACCGTGCAGAGCCTCACCCATTACTGACTCCGCTGTTACGGCCTCAAGTTCTGCCCTATCTGTTACTTCACCCTTTTCACCCATTCGGGAGGAGTTTGCTGAAATCGACGGTAGATCAGGGCGCGGGTCGCTTGTCAGAAAGGCAATCCAATAATCAACCATTGCTGCTGTGATCTTTCGATCTACGTCACTAGTGGGCAGCCAAGGGTCATGCCTATCAAACACGTAAGGAAGCTCCGCACCGTGGTAAGCACCTATTGGCTCAAAACCCTCACGCACGCGATCAAAGCGATAAACATAGGCTGAACCGCCCGCATTATGTGCAGCCGAGGCTATTGTGAGGCTTGGACAGGTGTACTGGACGGCGGAGCGCAGTCGATCCATCTTTGCTAGCTCAGATAAATCAGCGCCAAGCAGCCGCTTGATCTCGTCCCATGACTCAACGGGGAAAAAACCTTCCAAATAATCCTCAAGTCTCGCGCCCTCAGGAAGATACATAAGCGACTCATTACGATTTGAACCAATGATGAGATCCAGCTTTGGAAAGGTGCCACCCTCCACGATATCTTCCAATGGAAGTGGCAGGGTCTCAGCGTCAGGAATGGGGCTGAAGTAATGCTCACTGAAGAGCTCGACCTGCGACTCGAGCAAATCCTCAGCCGCTACGTGTTTCAAACCAGCAAACTCACCGTCAGGGCCGAGATGATGCTCAACCAAGGTTTTCCCGAGGGCAAAACCAATATCCGGACTCAAGGTGCTTGTCGCCGACCAACCGGCGCTTTGATGAATCACACCAGCCAGCTTGCCGGACATGGCTGGCGAGAGCGCAAGATGAAGCGCGTTATCCGCCCCCGCCGACTCACCCGACACCACAATGCGGCTGGGATCGCCGCCGAAGGCGGTAATATTTTCACTGACCCAATCAAGTGCAGCGATGAGGTCATGCAAACCCGCGTTTTGAATTTTCATATCGGGATGACTCAGCCATCCAAACACCCCGAGGCGGTAGGCGACGGTGACTACTACCACGCCCTTTTTAGCCAAGGCGTCACCGCGGTAATTGGGCTCATAGCTCCATCCGCCGGTATTCGAGCCACCGTGGATGAACACGAGTACGGGCTTTGGTGAGGAGACATCACCCTTAGTCCATACATTGAGGTAGAGACAATCCTCCGAGTACTCGGGCCCCTTCATCAGGCTTGGGTCAACACCCACACGTGACATCATCCCGTGGTACCAAGCGAGGCCGCTCCCCGTCTGCATACACGCCGGTTTGAAGCGTGTTGCGTCGACCTTCCCCTGCGGGCCCTCAATCGGCACAGGGCGCTCCCACCGCAACTCTTCAATGGGTGGCTTCGCAAAGGGAATACCCAAAAACGCCTGAACGCCTCCCGCTAATTCAAGCCCCGAGTAGCGAGCATCTGCCGTCTCCACAACTGGCAACTCGTTTGTGGCTTCACACCCGAGGAGCACGGTCAAAAGCAAAAGGGTCAGTCCAATGCCAGGTGCACTACCCGTAACGATGGCAGCTGGCTGATCGCTCATGGCTGTAACTGCACCAAGAAAAATGGTCCAGCGACTGCCGAGTCCAAGCTCTTAGCTCGCTGAGTTGTCCGCAGCATCCCCATGGTCTTCCTTGAGTGATTTGAACAACGAGATACCCGACAGCCAGAAGGTAAAGACCAGCGGCAGCGATACCACGAGTACAACCGTTTGAGCTGTTTTGAGGCCGCCGGCATACATAAGCCCAATAGGCAAAATCGCTATTGCAACCGCCCAGAAAACACGGTGCCATCGCGCCGGATCTTCAGAGGGCTTGAGCGATTGCGTCGCACTCGCTGACAGCACGTAGGACGCACTATCGTAAGTGGTTGCCGTGAAGATACTCGTCAGGAAAATAAAGGCGATGATGAATAGCGATGCGCCCGGCAAGACATCAAGGCCGGCAATGATAGCCTGGTTCCCATCGGACGCAGCCATGATACCGAGAACATCTACCTCACCACTCAACTGAAGTCCGAGACTGTGGTTACCAATAATGAGGTAGAACAGCCACACACCCATCGACCCCATTCCCAGCATACCGAGCACCACCTCGCGTATCGATCGACCTTTCGAAATACGTGTTACAAAAATGCCAATGAAGGGCCCATAGGCGAGCCACCACGCCCAATAAAAGATCGTCCAATCTTCGATGAATCCCGTGTTGTTGATAGGGTCAGTCCAAAACATCATCGCTACGGTGTTTTGCAGTGTGTGACCGATCGAATTGATCGCCATTCGAAGTAAGAAAACAGTGTCACTGGCCAAGAGGACACAGACCAAAATCACGAAGGCCAACACCATATTAAAATCGCTGAGTCGCTTGATACCGCGTTGAAGTCCGAGCCAAACGCTGGTGCCAAACATCGCAACGCAAACGGCAACGACTACCAACTCCATACCAAAACTGACGGGAATGCCTGTCAGCCGTGAAATAAGCGCGGCAATCATAGGCGTAGAAAACCCAAGCGAACTCCCAATCCCGCCGACCAAGGCGATCATGAAGAAGCTATCCATTAACCTTGCACCAATAGACCCCTCACCGCCCTTAATAAAGTGCGGTGCTGAGATGCTGTACTTGAGCTTGGATACGCCGCGCGCGTAGAAGGGGTAGGCAATGGCGAGGGTTGGAAGGCAATAAAACGACCAGGCAACCAGTCCCCAGTGGTGCAGACCAAAGGACGACGCCCAGACGTAGGCTTCGGGTGATCGGGGCGCAGCCCCGAAGGGAGGTGTATCGACGTAGAACGCCCATTCGATGGACGCCCAATACATCATGCCTGCACCAATTCCCGCAGCGAAGAGCATGGCGATCCAGCTAATTGTGCTGAATTCAGGTTTATCGTCACCGAGCCGTACGTGACCGTAAGGTCCAAAGGCAAGAAAAACGACAGCCCCAAAGGCCGATATCGCCGTGAGTATATATAGCCATCCCAGCTCAGTAGCGAGGAAGTTATAGGCTGTCTGGAGCGCAAGCGCACTGGTTTCAGGGAAGAGAAGCAGCGGTATCGCCATGGTCAACATGACCGAAAGGGTTAAAACGAAGTTAACGCGATCTACAGCCTGCGTCATAAAGCATCCCAGTGTTATTTTTGTTGGTTACAAAAGAGTAACGCATTTTAAGAATTAGATCTGGCGCTGTGAGTAACCAATACGCGATCTGTTTTTTTCTGCGGAGAGAGCGAGGCGTGTATGCTTGCTTTATTCTAGGGATTGCGGGTTCAGGCCCGCCACCAATAACAAATGGCGTTGAGGCAGGAAAAGTTCATTCTGCATCGATCCCGTAAATCCGAAACCTGAAAACACTGAACATTATGAAGATCACTGAGCCGGCACGAGAGATTGATGTCATACATACAACCGATGTACTCGTCATCGGTAGCGGTCCTGCGGGCTTAGCTGCAGCGATTGCAGCAGCACGAACGGGCGTGAGTGTCACACTACTCGAAAGGTATGGCTGCTTCGGCGGCAATATCACTGCGGTGGGTGTTGAAGGTTTCGCCTGGTATCGACACGAGCAGACTGTCGATAGCGAGGGGATCGGTATTGAATTTGAGGAACGCGCTAAGGCAGCCGGCGCCTCGGTGGCTGAACCACAGTCACAGAGTCATGCGATTGACGGTGAAGCCTTCAAAGCAGTGGCCGATGATCTTGTCCTCGAGGCGGGGATTACTCCCATGCTTCACCGCTTATTCGTCGCCCCCATCATGTACGGCAATCGTATAGAAGGTGCAATTGTTGAGAGTAAGGCCGGGCGCGAAGCCATCCTTGCGGCGAGGGTCATTGACGCGACCGGCGATGCCGATGTTGCGCACAGGGCCGGAGCGCCAACTATCAAGCAAGATAAGCAAGACATGATTGGCGCCTCAGTCATGTTCTCACTCTCGGGTGTCGACAAGACAAAGTTCATCGAGCACGTCAAAGCAGCCCCTCACACCTACGCGGACTGGGCCTACGGGCAGTGGACAATCGAAACCACTGGCAAAGAAGATGAGATGTTTTCACCCTTCCTGAGAAAACCGTTTGAGCGAGCGCGGAACGAGGGGTTAATCCCTAAAAATCTGGATACCATTTCCGGCACTTGGGGCGCGCTCTACGACTCGGGCGACCTTACTTATATGAACCTCGTGCATCTTTTGGGCTATGACGGCACCGACCCTGAGGACCTGACGCGCGGCGAAATGGAGGGTCGCAAGCAGGCAATGATGGCAGTGGCGGCCTTGCAAGCCTTCCAACCTGGGTGTGAGAACGCCAAGCTAAGAAACTTCGGTATGACACTGGGCATTCGCGACACGCGTAAAATTGACGCGGTTTACAACATGACCGAGCTAGACGTCCGCGAGCAGGCGCGCTTCGAGGAATCCGTAGGCATTTTCCCTGAGTTTATCGATGGCTATGGCATCTTGATTTTGCCAACAACCGGGCGATATTTTCATCTGCCTTATCGAACCTTATTGCCCAAGGGCGTCGAGAATCTAATTTGTGCCGGCAGGATTACCGGCGGCGACCGAGTCAGTCACGCGGCGACGCGCAACATGATGTGTTGCGCGGTCACGGGTCAAGCGGCAGGCACTGCAGCCGCCCTTTCGGTTAAGCGGAACGAATCCTTCGGGGACCTATCAATCACTGCGC
>CAJXZI010000197.1 GCA_913063005.1 uncultured Halieaceae bacterium
GACGGCATACGAGATCACACATCGTGACTGGAGTTCAGACGTGTGCTCTTCCGCTTATGTTCATCATGCAATCTTTTAGCGTGTTCGCGACTGACAATGGGGTTTTTAAAAAAGCTGCCAACATTCGGCTGATCGCTGGGATCTGGAAGCTTCTTTGTGCGAATCGCAATGACTGCATCTAGGATACTCGACGGGGTAACGGGCTTATCGCTCAATATCCTTTTCAGCTCCGGGTATTCAAGATTACAGACCGGCACCTTTGACAACCGAAAATCGACCGATGTTATTACCCAATGCTTGCCGCTTTCACGCTTAAAGAGGCTGTCACGGTAGCCAAACTCGCACTCCTCATTGCTAAGTTGTGCACACTCGCCCGACACACTATTGACGACATTGACCTGCACGATGAAATGTTTAACCTCCGCACCGTAAGCACCAATGTTTTGCACGGGTGCCGCACCCGCGCTGCCAGGTATGAGCGCGAGATTCTCAAGACCGTAGTAGCCTTCCCGGTGAGCCCATAGCACTGCCTCATGCCAGACCTCACCCGCGCCTATTCGGACAATTGCGTAAGTCTCCGCTTCCTCTACGATCTCGGTCCCGAGAATGTTCATATGGACAATCAAAGCGTCAAGTTTCGGGCCCAAAATAACGTTGCTACCTCCACCCAGAGTGAACAATGGTAGCCCTCTATTGCGGGCTTCGTGAACACATTCCTGAACTTCATCCACTGACCTTGCCGCTACAAACCAGGCGGCGTTAGAGCATAGCCGCAGGGTATTGAAATTTCGAAGCGAAACGTTCGTCTGCAGAGCGTTCATTGCTCAGCCATAATCGCTCTGACTGTCTCGAGGTCAGCTTCTGTATCGACACCTGCAGGGACTGTCTCTTTCGCGTCTGCAATTCGGATTTCGTGACCACTGTGCAATGCTCGGAGTTGCTCAAGCGACTCGAGCCGCTCGTAAGGCGCGACCGAGCCCGAGCTAAATTCTTGCAAAAAGCCAGCTCGATAGGCGTACAGCCCAATATGCCTGCGAGCCTCCGAGGGGACGCTTTTAGTGTCTCCGTCTCTGTCAAAGGGTATAGGCGCGCGCGAGAAATAATGCGCTCTGCCACGACTATCGGATACCACTTTCACAACAGAGGGGTCTACAAACGATGCGTGAGAAGCGATCTGTTCGCAGAGCGTAGAAATGGACGCCTCAGGATGTGCCAGCAATAAGTCAGCGACTTGCTCAAGGTTAGCGACTGGCATCAACGGTTCATCGCCCTGCAAATTAACCACCACGCTATCTGCGCCCCAGCCTTTCACTCGAGCCACTTCGGCTAGTCGATCTGTGCCTGACGGGTGATCAGGATCCGTCATTGCAACTTCAACCCCGTGGGGGATCAGAGCCGACCGAATACGATCATCATCGGTAGCAACGGTGACACTAACCGCCCTGCTCTGCATGGCCTGGCGCCAAACCCAATAGACCATGGGTTTGCCGTTTATGTCAGCGAGGGCCTTGGCGGGTAAGCGGGTCGAGCCGTAACGAGCTGGAATCACAATGTGATACATGAAAAAGCCTTTAGGTAGTAATCCGATCCAAGCATTGCTCAATGGCTGTGTACAGGGCGTCGGGCAACTCTGCCTCGACCTCCAACACCCACACATTATCGCACGACTCCGCGTCGAGTTTGACCGCGTCTTTAGCGGTAACGATGACAATATCGGGTTTGAAGTTGTTTTCAATGCTCTGCAGATCTAACACCGAGTGGTCTGCAACTCTGACCGTTTCGAATTCCAACTGAAGATCGCGCAGTAAGTCGAAGAACTGACTTGGCTGACCTAGACCCGTTGCAGCGACGATCTTGGTCTTTGCCCACTGGGTTTTGGCATCTGAAACCGGAACCTGTGACTTTCCATCGGCGCTGATGAACCGTGTCGGCGCGTAATGAAACGCACTCGAGGGATCAGACCCGTTACGTTCAAGTAAAAAGTCTACGGATTTAAGACGCTTAACGGGTTCTCGCAACGGTCCCACTGGCAGAAGCCAGCCGTTCCCAAAGCGCCGGTCTGCATCCAGAACAGCAATTTCAAAATCACGCGGTAAGGCGTAGTGCTGCATACCATCATCAGACAAAATAACGCTGGCACCATGCTCTCTGCATAAACTTCTTGCCGATGCCAATCTGGAGTCACCGACGACGACCGACGCCGTAGACACAGAGCGTTTAATCAGCAAGGGCTCATCGCCAACTTTTTCAGCACTGTGATCCATCTCGACCAGGAGTCCACCCTCCCCGGACTTCCGACCATAACCCCGCGTGACGACACCAACGTGGAATCCTCTGCCTGACAAGTAGCGTGCCAACGCGATAAGGGTCGGGGTCTTGCCCGTCCCCCCAGCAGTAAGCCCACCAACCACAATGACAGGCGCCCCAACTGCGGCAAATTTCGTGCGTTGGCGGAATGTTCGGCGCCACCAAATAACAAGGGCAATGATTGGCACAACCGGCAGGAGGAAATAGGTCCAGCCACTTCTTCCGTACCATGAACGATTGACCGCACCCTCGAGCCAATCTTTAACCGCAGTCATTCGTCGACGAATCCCTGTTGATGGAGTGAGCGATACAAAGGCTCAGTCTCCAACAGCTGTTTATGGCTACCTTGAGCTACGACCTTTCCGTCATCCATGAGTAGAACCGAGTCTGCCGATTCAATGGTTGAAAGCCTGTGAGCAACGACAAACGTCGTCCTGCCCTCACGGGTTGCATCCAACGCAGACTGGATCAACGCCTCGGACTCTGTATCCAGTGCCGAGGTCGCCTCGTCCAATATCAGTACTGGCGCTTGCTTGAGTAGAGCGCGAGCTATGGCGATACGCTGCTGTTGCCCCCCTGAGAGCCCTAATCCCTGATCGCCGATCAAGGTGTCGTAGCCACTGTCGAGATCTTGAATAAATTTAGCTGCCTGAGCTTGCTCTGCTGCTTGCTCAATCGCCGTTCTAGCTGAGCCACTCATCCCACCTAGCGCTATATTTGCGGCAACGGAATCGCTAAATATCGTTATATTTTGCGGGACGAAAGCAAGCTGATCGCGGTAATGCTCGAGGCCGATGTTCTGTACATTCTCTCCGTCGAGAAGGATGTCCCCCGATGTAGGAAGGTAAAATCGTGCCAGTAGTTTTACGAGTGTGCTCTTGCCACTGCCTGACCTACCAACCACCGCAACTGTCTGACCTGGCTCAATCGAAAAGCTAATATTCGATATCGCGTTTGCTTGAGCTCCTGGGTACTTAAAATCCACGCAGTTAAACTCAACCTTGCCCTTCACCACCTGCAGTTTTGCCTCGCCTTGGTCGATTTCAGGCGGCGTATCCAACTGGACAAAGATATCTTCAGCCGCTGCAAGCCCGCGTTGGATGATGCTCTGAATACTGCTTAAAGTCCTAATAGGCTTCCCCAATTGTGCGGCAGCGGTGATGAATGCAACCAATGAGCCTGCACTGAACTCAGCAAGCACGTCGGGATCTAGAGCGAACCAAAACAGCGCACCCAAGGCCAGCGCCAATAACGTCTGCATAATGGGGGTGGATGCTGCCTGCACGAAAGCAAGCTTGAGACTTTGCTGCTTATTGAATCCGCTAGCAGATTCGAACCGCTCGCTCACTTGCGAGGTGGCACCGTATATTCTCACGTCGTCGAGACCGGCGAGACTTTCAGCAGTGACCTCGGTAACTGACCCCATCGAATCCTGAATGCGCCGGCTATACCGTCTGAAATGTTTACCTACCACGTGCACCACAAGACCAATCGCGGGTGCAACAACAAAGAATACGGCCGTCAGCTCCCAATTGAGGTAAAGCATGTAAGAGACCAGCGCAACAATGGTGAGCCCCTCTCGCAACAGGGTTTTAAGCGCGTCGGATGCTGCACCACTCACCTGCTCAACATTGAAAGTAACCTTGGAGAGGAGTTCACCCGTGGAGAATTGATCGAGGTGAACCTTGGGAGCTCGCACAAGGGCACCAAAAAGCTCAGTCCGTACCGTGTGAACGACAGAGCGCGCCACCTTATTCATGAAATAGGAGCCTGCAAAGAAGCCGAGTGCACGGCCAAGTGACAATACCACGGCGGCAACGGGAACTGCGATGCGCGCGTAGTCCGTCGCCGACTTATCCCCCGGGGGCCATATCCATTGAGACGCTTGGGCAACAAACCCGAGACTCATCATTTGTTGACCACCCAGCGAATCGAGCAAAAACTGAGTTAGGTCCGCAAGCAGAACATTGCCTAGCGAATAAACAACAAACCCTAGAAAACTGAGGATCAGCGACCATTTATAGTGAAACGCATAGGTCAGCAGCCGTCCGTAGAGCTGCGTGTCAGTCGTGACGTGCTGAGTTCCTTTTGACACTATTATTCACTCGCTAATGGTTTTTGCGTACTGATGGATAATTGTTTGAATCCCAACTGGCTCACCGTATCCATCGACATGACAACCATTGCATGGCGCGTATCCGCGTCAGCGATGATTGAGACAGGAATATCGCGACGCGCTCCCGCCTTTTCAATGAGTATTAACCGTAAATTTTTATCG
>CAJXZI010000198.1 GCA_913063005.1 uncultured Halieaceae bacterium
TAAAGTGCGTGAGCTGATTGAAGACATTGCCTCCACTTACCAAGACCCGACCGAGGTTATCAATTGGTACTACGAGGACAACGAACAGTTGATGGGCATCGAGTCCCGTGTGCTTGAGGACGCGGTAGTTGAAAAGCTGCTTGAGAGTGCCAATGTCACGGACGAGCCAACAGGCTATCAGGATGCACTGCAGCGAGCTCGTGAGGCGAGTCAGCAGTAGTCAATATAGTTAAGTAGAGGAGCCGCTCATGGCGCATGGATTCGAAGTCGGAAACGAGCAAGCACTTGGGCTTGTGCCAATGGTCATTGAACAGACATCGCGCGGTGAGCGTTCCTTCGATATCTATTCACGACTGCTGAAAGAGCGCGTCATTTTTATTGTTGGGCCCATTGAAGACCAGATGGCTAATCTGGTCGTCGCGCAGCTTCTGTTTCTTGAGTCTGAGAACCCCGACAAAGACATCCATATCTACATCAATAGTCCTGGCGGATCGGTAACGGCAGGATTGTCGATTTACGACACCATGCAGTTCATCAAGCCCGAGGTTAGCACTATGTGCCTTGGCCAAGCAGCCTCAATGGGTGCTTTTTTGCTGAGTGGCGGTACTAAGGGTAAGCGCCTTATCTTGCCAAATGCACGAACAATGATTCACCAGCCGAGTGGCGGTGCACAGGGACAGGCGACAGATATTGAGATACAGGCGAAAGAGATCCTCTTCCTACGGGAGCGATTGAACCGCCTTCTTGCAGACCATACCGGACAGCCACTCGATGTCATCGAGCAAGATACCGAGCGCGATCGTTTCATGAGTGCCGAGCAAAGTGTTGAGTACGGCCTTGTCGATCAGGTAATTAGCGCCCGCTAAGACCTTTTGCCGGAAACTAGATCTGTCGCCTTGCATTAGGCGTACAAACCTATCATCTTTGTGTAGTAACGAAGTACGAGTACAGGGCTAGAACGAATGACGGGTGAAAGCACCACCGAAGACGGAAAATTACTTTATTGTTCTTTTTGCGGCAAAAGCCAGAACGAGGTGCGCAAGCTAATTGCGGGTCCTTCTGTATTCATTTGCGACGAGTGCGTAGATCTCTGTAACGATATCATTCGCGAAGAAATACAGGAGACGGCAGCGCCAGAGTCTTCTGACAAGCTACCGGTTCCGCGCGAAATAAACGATATTCTTGATCAGTATGTGATTGGCCAGTCTCGTGCTAAGCGCGTGTTATCCGTGGCGGTTTACAATCATTATAAGCGTCTTCGCACAGGCGAAGCGGCCAACTCAGATGTCGAGCTGGGTAAGTCCAATATTTTGCTTGTGGGGCCAACCGGATCGGGCAAGACGCTGCTAGCTGAGACCCTGGCTCGGATGCTAGATGTTCCCTTCACTATTGCGGACGCAACCACGCTGACCGAAGCTGGATACGTCGGTGAAGACGTAGAAAATATCATTCAGAAACTGTTACAAAAGTGCGACTACGATGTGGAGAAGGCCCAGATGGGTATCGTCTACATCGATGAGATCGATAAGATCTCTCGCAAATCTGACAACCCCTCCATTACGCGCGACGTGTCGGGTGAGGGTGTACAGCAGGCGTTACTAAAGCTCATTGAGGGCACCATAGCGTCGGTACCCCCGCAAGGCGGTAGAAAACACCCCCAGCAAGAGTTTTTACAAGTCGACACCAGCAACATTTTATTTATTTGCGGCGGTGCATTTGCTGGGCTCGATAAAGTCATCCAGAACCGGTCGGACAAGGGTGGTATTGGATTCTCTGCAGATGTGAAAGCCCAAGCTGATAAAAAGGATTTTGCCGAGAGCCTCGTGGATCTGGAGGCAGAGGACTTGGTGCAGTATGGGCTGATACCTGAGTTTGTTGGGCGGCTACCCATGATTGCTACGCTCGAAGAGCTTGACGTCGATGCGTTGGTTCAAATTCTTACCGAGCCCAAGAACGCGCTTACCAAGCAATATCATAAGATGTTCGATATGGAAGGTGTCGAAATCGATTTCCGTGAAGACGGATTACGTGCCGTGGCAGCTAAGGCTATGGAGCGGAAGACAGGGGCCCGCGGCTTGCGCTCTATTTTGGAGAATGTGCTTTTGGAGTCCATGTACAACATCCCATCTCAGACGGGTGTGGCAAAAGTAGTCGTCGATGAATCAGTCATAAACGGAGATTCTGAGCCATTGCTTGTTTATGAAACGCCTGAAGAGTCAGTCGCCGCGCAAGACGCTTAGCGCAAGCTGCGCGGCGTATCGTCGCTTTGCGATCCGTGGTGAAATCCAGGTTGCTCCCGACAACCTCAAAATTAATTGAGCATTAGTTTACTGAGGGGGTTGAGTTTCTTCACCATCCCCCCATCTCTTACTTGTGACTTTGGAGATGATCATGAGCGATAGCACGCCTTTGCAATTACCCCTTTTGCCCTTACGCGACGTTGTCGTGTACCCACACATGGTTTTACCACTCTTTGTTGGTCGAGAGCGCTCCATCGAGGCGCTTGAGCATGCCATGGCTGGCTCCAAGCAGGTGTTACTCGTCGCGCAAAGAGAAGCAGGTGACGACGACCCTGGGGTTGACGATCTTTATCAAGTCGGCACGGTTTCTACGATACTTCAGCTTTTGAAACTACCCGACGGCACAATTAAGGTGCTGGTCGAAGGTGGTGAACGTGGCGTTGTTGAAGCAATCGATAGTGGCAAAGATTTTTCATTAGCCACCGTTCGCCAACTGATGTGCGATGAACTGCCGGAGGACGAGGTCGATGGCACGATCAGAGAAACCGTCGCGCACTTCGAGAAGTATGTAAACGTGAGCAAGAAGGTACCGAACGAGGTACTTACTTCTCTTTCGGGTATCGACGACCCAGGCCGATTGGCAGACACCATCGCTGCGCACATGTCCGTAGATCTTCAGGAAAAACAAAATATTCTCGAAATGGCGTCTGTAAAAACCCGTATCGAGCATCTTATGGGGCTTATGGACTCTGAGATAGATCTTTTCCAGGTGGAGAAAAAGATCCGTGGCCGTGTGAAAAAGCAGATGGAGAAGAGCCAGCGCGAGTACTATCTGAATGAGCAAATGAAAGCCATTCAGAAAGAACTTGGTGAAATGGACGACGCGCCAAACGAGATTGATGAGCTTCAGAACAAAATCGTCGAAGCGAAGATGTCTGAAGAAGCGAGCGAGAAGGCCAACGCGGAGCTGAACAAACTTAAGATGATGTCCCCCATGTCCGCCGAGGCTTCTGTCGTTCGAGGCTACATCGACTGGTTGGTTGGCCTTCCCTGGGCAAAGCGCAGCAAAATAAAGCACGATATTAAACGTGCTCAGTCGATATTAGATCAGGACCATTACGGCCTCGAGGAGGTCAAAGATCGAATTCTTGAATATCTTGCGGTCCAAAAGCGGGTGCGTAAACTCAAAGGGCCCGTTTTGTGTCTCGTCGGCCCTCCTGGTGTTGGTAAGACTTCGCTAGGTGAGTCAATCGCTAAATCCACTAACCGAAAGTTTGTGCGAATGGCGCTTGGTGGTGTGCGAGATGAGGCCGAAATTCGTGGACATCGGAGAACCTATATTGGGTCGATGCCAGGCAAGCTGATCCAAAAGATGGTCAAGGTGGGCGTAAAAAATCCACTGTTCCTGCTCGATGAAATCGACAAAATGGGGATGGACCACCGGGGTGATCCTGCCTCTGCCATGCTGGAAGTGCTCGACCCCGAGCAAAATCACGCGTTCAATGATCATTATCTCGAAGTGGACTACGATCTTTCGGACGTCATGTTTGTGTGCACATCGAACACAATGAATATCCCAGGGCCTTTGTTAGATCGTATGGAGGTTATTCGTATCCCCGGTTACACGGAGGACGAAAAGTTGAGCATTGCACGAAAGTATCTGCTACCAAAGCAAGTTAAGGTCAACGGTCTCAAAGTGGATGAAATATCGGTGTCGGACGATGCCATTCTCGATATCGTTCGCTACTACACGCGCGAGGCGGGTGTTCGTGCAATGGAGCGTGAGCTAGCCAAAGTCTGTAGGAAAGTGGTTAAAAAGCTCGCCCTTGAAGAGTGGAAGTCAGGCGAGGAGGTCAACTCCGAAAACCTCGAGTCACTCTTGGGTGTTCGGAAATTCAGCTTTGGCGTAGCGGACGAGGCGAACCAGGTGGGGGAGGTTACGGGCCTTGCTTGGACATCAGTCGGCGGAGAGCTACTGACGATTGAAGCGGCTTCGGTGAGTGGGAAAGGTCGACACGTTCGAACGGGTAGTCTCGGTGATGTCATGATGGAGTCTATCCAAGCGGCAATGACCGTTGTGAGATCGCGTTCTCAGGGCTTGGGCATTCCTGCGAAGTACCATGAGAGCCATGATCTTCATATTCACGTTCCCGAGGGAGCGACGCCTAAGGATGGTCCAAGCGCCGGCATCGGAATGTGCACTGCGCTTGTAAGCGTGGCAACGGAGATTCCTGTTCGTGCCGATGTTGCTATGACGGGCGAGATTACCTTACGCGGCGAGGTTCTAGCGATCGGCGGATTGAAGGAGAAGCTACTTGCGGCACGGCGCGGTGGAATCAAGACTG
>CAJXZI010000199.1 GCA_913063005.1 uncultured Halieaceae bacterium
ATTGTATACAATTGTAGACGAAGCGCCCGAATTGGCGAGTGCATCGCTACTGCCCTGCGATACCAGGCGCCAGTTTTGGAAGTTCGCGGGCAGAGTGTGGTGGTGAAGATGGGGTTTGAACAACCCGCTGACAAGCCAAGAGCTGCCAGCCGTAAGCATCCAGCAGATGAAGCCGAACTGCGGGCCCATAAGCCGCGTCGAGAGCAGGAACAGAATGCATCTGCCCCGTTAGGCTCGTTCTCCAAGCCTCGATCATGATAGAAGCCATGTACAGCGAGTGGTTTGCGTAGGATTGGGCCTGACTCAAGCTAGAATCTCGTCGCTATTTTTTCGACTTTGCCGACGCCCGCGACGTTGTTTTGCTTTTGGCTTTGGCTTTGGGCTTAGCCTTCTTCTTCGCAGTGGGCTTACCCGAACCCTCTGCTGTCCAACCCCCAGAATTGAAAAATGCTTTCCAACCCGTTGCTTTGCCGTCAACTTCAGTCATTACATACTGTTCTTTAGTCTTGCGACTAAAACGAATCTGCGCGCGATTCTTGGCATCATCAGTTGTCGGCGCATCCAGTAGGAAATGATATTTCGGATCTAATTCAGCCTGGTGCGGCAACAATTCGTCGACAAACGGCGCCCGCGTTTCACGGTGTTTCGGGAACTGGCTAGCGGCGAGAAACAAACCCGCCGCACCGTCGCGTAAAATGTAGTGATCCTCAACCTTAGCGCAACGCAGCTCTGGCATTGGGATAGGATCCATCTTAGGTGGTGCCGCCTCGCCATTGCGCAAGAGCTTGCGCGTATTGGAGCATTCAGAGTTCGTGCACCCGAAGTACTTTCCGAAACGACCCGTTTTTAGCTGCATCTCAGCAGTGCACTTATCGCACTCAAGCGTCGGACCGTCATAACCCTTAATCTTGAAGCTGCCCTGCTCCACCAGATACCCATCGCAATCCGGATTGTTGCCGCAAACGTGGAGCTTTTGTGCCTCATCGATAAGGTAACTATCCATAGCGGTATTGCATTTCGGGCACCGCTCCTTCGTAAGGAGAAGCCTTGATTCGGCCTCGTCATCCGCATCGACTGAGACCACTTCATCACCAGGGATCAGATTAACAGTACTTTTGCATCGCTCCTTCGGGGGCAAGTTGTATCCAGAGCAGCCTAAAAAGACCCCAGTGCTCGCGGTTCTAATCTGCATTGGACGATCGCATTGCACACAGGCAATCCCAGTAGCTGTAGGCTCGTTGGCCTGCATGCTGCCCTCACCCGGACTCTCGGCGAGTTCAAGCTTAGCGCGGAAGTCATCATAAAAAGTATCGAGAACATCACGCCAGTCTTTACGACCTTCAGCGACCTCATCCAAGTTTTCTTCCATCGAAGCGGTGAACCCGTAATCCAGCAGATCTTCGAAGCTCTCTTGAAGACGCTGGGTGACAATATCGCCCATTTTTTCAGCGTAAAACCGTCGGTTTTCGAGCTTTACGTAGCCCCGATCTTGAATCGTAGAGATAATGGCTGCGTAGGTAGAGGGACGACCAATACCTCGCTTTTCTAGCTCTCGTACCAAACTCGCCTCGCCATAGCGCGCTGGCGGCTTAGTAAAATGCTGCGATGGGAGCAACTCATTCAAAGCAAGCACGTCACCGACCTTATAGTCGGGCAGGATCGCGTCGTCTCCTTTACGTGCCATTGGGCTCTGGACGCGCGTATACCCGTCAAATTCGACGACACGACCCTTCGCCGTCATGTCATAGCCGGCAGCGCTAACGGTGACCGTGGTACTGAGATAGCGTGCTGGCGTCATTTGACACGCAACGAACTGACGCCATATCAACTCGTAGAGGCGCTGTGCGTCTCTCTCAGCGTCTTTAAGCGATTCTGCGCGCAGTTCGACGTTAGAGGGCCTAATCGCCTCGTGCGCCTCTTGAGCACCCTCTCGTGCTCCATATCGATTGGGAGACTCGGGCAAATAAGAACCGGAAAAATGCTCACTAATATAAGCGCGGCATGACGCAACAGACTCGCCACTCAGATTGGTAGAGTCGGTCCGCATGTACGTTATATGACCCGCCTCGTAGAGCCGCTGAGCGAGCGTCATAGTCTTTTTCACACTGAAGCCTAGGCGTGTGCTCGCTGCCTGCTGAAGTGTCGACGTGATAAACGGCGCAGGAGGTCGAGAACTCGTCTTACGCGCCTCTAGGTCCGAGACTGCAAAGGTCGAATCGACAAGTGCAGAGACAGCAACAGCAGCATCAGTCTCTGACTTTGGTTCGAAGGCCTTACCTTGAGATCGCACCACCTCAAAACGAACCGAAGTTTCGTTATCTCTCTGTAAGTCGGCATGAAGTTGCCAGTATTCCTCGGGGACAAATGCGCGAATCTCTCGCTCGCGCTCTACAATGAGACGCACCGCCACAGATTGCACACGTCCAGCGGATAAACCGCGGGCGATTTTAGCCCACAACAAGGGTGATACCTCGAATCCGACAACCCGATCTAGAAAGCGTCGCGCTTGCTGCGCGTTTACGCGATTAGTGTCGAGCTGCGTGGGCTTAGCGAACGACTCTTGAATCGCCCGCTTTGTGATTTCGTTAAACACCACTCGCTGATAACGCGAGTCATTGCCACCGATGATCTCTTTCAGATGCCATGCGATCGCCTCTCCTTCTCGATCTAAATCGGTCGCGAGATAAATGGCGTCTGCTGACTTCGCTAGCTTTTTGAGCTCATCGACAACTTTTTCCTTTCCGGGCAAAATCTCATAACGCGCGGCCCACCCATTTTTAGGATCAACCCCCATCCGTCGGACGAGTTGCTCGCGCTTCTTCTTCGCTTGGTATCTAACCTTCTCATCAGGGGCCATTTTCCGCGTGATGGCCGCCTGTGCTGCGCGCTCCTTTGGATCGGAAGCAGGTGCACTACCCGCAGTTGGTAAATCACGGACATGGCCAACGCTCGATTTGACGATGAAATCTGAGCCAAGATATTTGTTGATCGTCTTCGCTTTTGCTGGCGACTCTACAATGACGAGTGATTTACCCATGTACTAACTAACATCTCTAAAGTGGTGTTGATTATCGGCCGAGGGGCCGTGCTCGGCGGAGTGTACGGGACAACGATGGGCCGAGGTCAAGCAATTAATGTGAAATTACCGTCTGGAAATCTATTCAAAACCGTGGACATCTATCAAACGAGCGAGCCCTGCAATAACGGCATCCACTGCATCGATGTCACCTTTTTCGTCCCAAAAAATCGAGACGTAATCAACTCCTAGCTCCGCAATCCAAGCACCGTCAGGGAGTGACAACAAAAGCCCACTCAATGGCTTTTCAGTGGATACACTCACCCAGCCCCCTTGCGACTTAACCGCTAAGTGAGCCTCATCAAAACGCTGATCCCGCTTCAAACGTCTGCGCCTGTAGGCAATGAGGGATAGGCCCTCAGGCATACGAAATCGTGGGGGAATGATGGGGGTCACACCTAACTTTACGGTAATACCTTGATCCATCGCGTGCGCCCTAATCTTGGCCTCGTAGCGCTGCGACTCCGACGGAAGAGCTGACACCAAAGGCGCAACCGCAACGGCGATAATCACTAAAATCCATATGATAGACACAATCCCTTCCTCAAGCGTCCTCTCAGGCGACAACCCAAACCAAGAACCAACACCCACCAATGCTATACCAACCGCGGCTATTCATTCCAAAGGTTAAGCCTCATTCTAAAGATTAAGTTTCATTCCAAAGGCTAAGTTCCTTTTTCGCTTAGCAATGGGTAAAGCACCAAGACTCGGCAATGACGTCTGAGTGCGGCGATCTCCCGAACAGCCCGATTGATTGTCGTCAATCCCGACACTCGCTCAGGTTAGCTCACACCCGAGGTGCTTAAGGGAGAGCACTCAGTCTGCGTGCCTAGAATAGTAGTGCTGACGTGGGTAAGTCCTTCCGCCGAAGCCGCTGTAAAAGCTGTAGCGCTCAAGACGGTAGTTTTGACGCTGATAGTTCTGAAGTTATTGGTTCTGAAGTTGGTAGTTCTGAAGTTTGTAGTTCTAAAGAGAGTAGCGCGTTATTCTGCACCGATAAATCAACTCTGCGAGTTTCTACTATGGCCTACAAACGCTTACTTGTTGCCATCGATCTAGGCGCAACCTCCGATAAAATTGCGACCAAAGCCGCGACGATGGCGCGCAACCAGCAGGCGGAAATTCATGTTCTACACATCGTCGAGCCGCTCTCCCTTACCTACGGTGCGGATCTGCACCTTGACACCTCAGAGTTGCAGTCTGAGATCAACGAACAAGCGGATACACATCTTGCGAGACTAGCAACACACCTCAATATCCCCGAGCAGCACTGCCACCTCAGGAGTGGGCGCCCTGAGCACGAAATACCCACCCTGGCGAAACAAATCGGTGCTGACCTTATCGTACTGGGTAGCCACGGAAGATGGGGGCTCGAACTGTTGCTGGGAACAACGACTGATAGTGTTCTTGGAGCCGCTGATTGTGACGTTCTGGCCGTTAGAGTCGATAGAGAAAAATAGCGCTAAGCAGCGAATCGTTCTACGTCGAGGGAGT